>LSNO01000115.1 GCA_002082305.1 SAR324 cluster bacterium SAR324-CTD7B | reverse complement strand
TGGAGACGAGGGGGGTCGAACCCCTTACCTCAACGCTGCCAGCGTTGCGCTCTACCAGTTGAGCTACGTCCCCAGAAGTTGGAAAAGGCAGGATGAGCAGAAATCTTTATCAGGATTTAAACGAGCCGATTTAATTCAAATATTTTGGTGCGTCTTGTCACCGGAAGGCGGAGTGATAACGCCCTGAAATTTGGCGTCCCCAAGGGGAGTCGAACCCCTGTTGCCGCCGTGAAAGGGCGGAGTCCTAGGCCGCTAGACGATGGGGACCAGCAACCCTATATGATATGATTGAAAGTATATTTTGTCAATATTTTTTTGCGGTTTTCAATAAAGTATCGACTTCTCTAAAGTAAAAAAAATTCAGCTTTGCAGAAAATCCTGTATTTCCTGAGCCAGGTTTTGCGGAATCCCCGGCACCTGCATTATTTCGTCTAAAGACGCCTGCCTTAAACCAGTTAAACTGCCGAAGTGCTTCAGTAAAAGCCGCCGACGCTTTGGTCCGATTCCCTGGAGATCATCAATTCGCGAATGCAGTGTGTCTTTTCGTTTGAGTTTGCGTTGAAATTCAATGGCAAAACGGTGCGATTCATCTCGGATGTTCTGCAAAAAATAAAGCACATCGGAGTTACGGCGCATGCGGATTTCGTTTTTCTGCTTTGGTTTCACTACATATTCATAATCAACATTTTGGCCCCGGCTGCGTCCCATCTTCCTGGCGGACCGTCCTTTTGCCAGTCCTATCAAATCGACTTTCCGTAAAATACCAAGTTCTGCCAAAACTTTTTCAGCAATATTGATTTGTCCTTTTCCGCCGTCAATTAAAATCAAGTCCGGAAGTTTTTCCCCTTCTGCCAGAGCACGTTTGTAACGACGCGTGAGAACTTCTTTCATACTCGCAAAATCATCCGGACCAGAAATGCTCTTGATTTTGTATTTCCGGTAATCTTTATTTGAAGCAGAGTTATTCTTCCAGCAGACCATTGAAGCAACTGTCATTGTTCCAGAAAGATGCGAAATATCAAAGGCTTCCACTACTTCCGGAAGCCGATTCAATTTTAATTCGTACTTAACATGCTTCAAAATATTAGTGTTTTTTGCATAACGTCTGCGCTCCTCTGATAAATTAACTTTTGCATTGTTGTATGCCATTGTGACAAGTTCTTTTTTCCGTCCTTTCTGAGGACAAACAACGTAAACGCGCCGTTCCGATTTTTTATTGAGTGCATCTTCAAGCAGTTTTCTATCTGTATACTCAAAGGGCAATAATATTTCACGGGGAACAATTGAGCCTTCCGGCATATAAATTCTATGCAGTGCCTGTCCCAGTAAATTATCTGCGGATGCTTCGCTGCTGTCCTCAAAAAAGAAAAAATCTGTTCCCAGCAGTCTGCCGTTGCGAATGAACAAAACCTGGACTCCGGTTGAGTCAGCTTCACGGAAAAGATTAAACACATCCTGATCCTTGCCCTTGACATCAAGTACCATTTGTCTCTCGAAAATCCGGCTCATGGCTCGAATCTGATCACGGTACTGAGCTGATTTTTCGTACTCAAGTTTTTTGGACGACTGCTCCATCCGCTGTTCCAGTTCCCTCAGGAGTTCCTTATCACGACCTTTTAAAAACAAGCGAACCTGGCGCACCACTTTTCCATACTCTTCCACAGAGACAACACCCCGACATGGAGCAAGGCAGCGCTTCATTTGAAAATTGAGACAGGGACGGTACGTCTTTTTTCCATCAAGCAGCATTTTGCTGGTACGCAGCGGAAAATATGTCATGACTGCTTTCAACACCTGGCGGGCATCTTTCACAGAAGGATATGGTCCATAATATTCTGATTTTGCATCAATTTTTTCACGCACCAGCATAAGGCGCGGATACATTTCTCCAACAGTCAGTTTGCAGTACGGATACGATTTTCCATCCTTGAGAGCCACGTTGTAACGGGGATGGTGTCTTTTGATCAACTGTTCTTCCAGAATCAGCGCTTCTGCTTCAGTGTCTGTAACAATCAGGGAAAAATCATGGATACGGGAGACCATGAGTTGGATCCGTAAATTGTGTTTGGCAGAGTTGTTAAAATAGGAACGGACGCGGTTGCGGATGGATTTGGATTTGCCGATGTAGAGGATGCTTTGCTGATCATCCTTGAAAAGATAAACTCCGGGAAGGTTCGGCAGGTTGGAGAGTTTATCCCGTGCGGAAGAAATGTCTCCGCCACCTTTTACAGCATGGCGGGTTTCTTTGTTCATTTTGATTACTGCATCAAATCTGCAATTGTTTCAGGAACTTTTTTTACAAAATCGGCCATTGTTCCATATGGTCCAATGTCCATTTTCAGCGCATATTGAATGACCACTGTTGGTGTGCCGGACACACCATAAAGGGCTGCTTTTCGTTCTCCGTCCTTGATCAACTGGTTGACCCACTTTTGGTCTTTTTCTTTTTGAAACTCTTTGTGTATTCCAAGCGAACGTGCCAGATAATTTATAATTCCGGGATCAAAGACATTTACGCCATGCGTGAAACTTGCCTTGAAAAGTTCATCCTTGATCAAATCAGCTTTGCCAATTTTTCTGGCCACATAATAGAGTCGCAAGGGAGAATCATCCTGTCCACGGAAGACAATCGGAATGTCGATAAATTCTACTTTGTCTGCAAATATTTTGCGGAAGTTTCTCGAGGCTTTGTGAAGATTATTGCAGTGAGTGCAGCCGAAATTCATAAACTCCTCATAAACAACTTTTTTAAGACTATGTGCAGCAGGTACATTCCCAACTAGATCATAGTGCCCCTGAATGGATTCTTTGGCCGAAACAGAACTTGCCAGGACCAACCCAAAGATTATTAATACTACTTTATGCAATTCTTTACTCCAATTTTTTGTTGATGATGTTTCTTTTTTGTCTTTCCGGGCGAAGTACCGCGCAGACCCGGAATACAGGGGGCTTACAGAAAATCTTGTTCTCAACCTTAGCGGGTAGCTGGTTCCCGGAACAAGTCAGTGATGACAAATAAATTACTTTTTCAGCAAACCCTATTTATTTATTTTGCGAAAGGTCTCCCCACAAAAACTGCAGAATCGCCACAGCAGACACTACGGCAGTTTCCGTTCTGAGAATCCTTGGGCCAAGATCCACCGGACGCATTCCGGAACGGAGCGCCAAATCAATTTCCTCCGGATGAAACCCTCCTTCCGGACCAACCAACACCCGCTGGTGCTCCTTTGGTTTTGCTCGGTCTGCACCGGTGCTATTATTCCAGGAAACAGAATCAGCCGATCCCGGGGAAAGTACCCATGAATTTGGACATTCCGGAAGTGCAGACAAAGCTGTCTCCAGATTCGAATGCCAATATATTTCGGGAGGGAATTGCCGTCCGCACTGTTTGGAAGCCTCCAAGGCAATACGCTTCCAGCGTACCATTTGACGCTCAGCCTGTGAAGTACGGAATACTTTTGAAGAATGAGCGCCGCCAAAAAAATCCAAACGATGAACACCAAGTTCAGTCGTTTTTTGCAGAATAAAATCCAATGCTTTTTCTTTGGGCAAAGCCTGCAAAATTTCCAACCGAAGAGGTGACTGAGGCGGAACCGCAACCGTTTTTTCCGGAACAAACTTGAGAGAATTCCGGGAAAGGTTTTGCAAAACTACTTCAAAACGAAGGCCCTGTTCATCCTGAATGAGAAAATAATCCCCAACACTCAGACGACGTGATTTCAGAATATGCCCTGCTTCTTCACCCTTTAGTTCATATTGCCTGCCGCATTCAAGCACTCCGTCAAAAATAAAATACGACATTTTTCCTGATCAGGAATACTTAAACTTCAGTTGGTCTTTTTTCAGACCAATGCTGACCTCTCCTCCATTTTCCAGCTTTCCAAACAAAACCTCATCTGCAAGTACGGTTTCAATTTCACGCTGAATCGTGCGTCCCATCGGACGTGCACCGAATATTGGATCATAACCTGTCTTGGCTAACCAGCTTTTTGCTGCATCCGTTACATTGATAATTACTTTTTGCTGCTGAAGTTTGACTTCCAACTCCACCAGCATTTTTTCTACGACCATCAAAACAACCTCTTCAGGAAGACCTGAAAATGTAATGATGTTGTCCAGACGGTTGCGGAATTCCGGACTGAACATTTTTTCAATAGCTTTTTTGGAAGGACCTTTAGGGGTACTTCCGCCAAATCCAATGGTGGTCGAACCCATTTCCTTGGCACCCACATTGGAAGTCATAACCAGCACAACATTGCGGAAATCCGCTTCACGGCCATTGTTGTCAGTCAGGGTTGCATGATCCATAACCTGCAGCAGAATATTGAAAATATCCGGATGCGCTTTTTCGATTTCATCCAGCAGGATCACACAATGCGGATTTTTGCGCACTGCATCCGTCAGCATACCACCCTGATCAAACCCGACATATCCGGGAGGCGCGCCGATCAGGCGGGAAACGGTATGCTTTTCCATGTATTCACTCATGTCAAAGCGTTCAAAATTAATTCCCATGATAAAGGCCAGTTGCTTTGCCAGTTCTGTTTTTCCTACACCGGTGGGTCCGGTGAACAGAAAAGAGCCAATTGGATGATCCGGATGATGTAGTCCTGCACGGGAGCGCTTGATGGCCTGTACTAAAGTTGCTATTGCTTCATCCTGACCAAAAACCTGCATCTGCAATTCTTTTTTCAGTTCCCGCAGTTTATCCTTATCGGTAGAATTCATCCGTTCCACAGGAACACGCGCCATTCCTGCAACCACCTTTTCTATATCCTGTACAGCAACTGTTTTGCGTTTTGTACCAGGACGCAACCGCACCAGCGAGCCGGCCTCATCAATCACATCAATTGCCTTGTCCGGCAAATAACGCTCGTTAATGTATTTTTCAGCAAGCTCTGCAGCAGTTTTTATGGAACCGGCTGTGTAACGCAACTTATGATGTTTTTCATATCGTGACTTCAAACCTTTGAGAATCTTGATTGTTTCTGCCAGTGTAGGTTCTGTGATGTCAATCCTCTGGAAGCGGCGTGCAAGCGCACGGTCCTTTTCAAAAATCTTTTTGTATTCTTCATAAGTCGTGGAACCGATACAACGGATTTCTCCTTTTGCCAAAGCAGGTTTCAGCAGATTTGAAACATCCATAGATCCCCCGCTGGTTGCGCCTGCTCCAATAATTGTGTGAATTTCATCTATGAATAAAATCGAACCCGGACGCTTTTCAAGTGCTTTCAGAACAGCTTTTATACGTTGTTCAAAATCTCCACGAAACTTGGTTCCTGCCAGTAAAGCGCCAATATCGAGAGCAAATACTTCTGTTCCTTCCAGTATTTCCGGAATGTCACCTTTGAAAATCTGCAGGGCAAGTCCTTCGGCAACAGCGGTTTTTCCAACTCCAGGATCTCCCACATAAATCGGGTTGTTTTTGCGACGTCTGCACAAAATCCGGAGAGTTCGGTTGATCTCATTTTCGCGTCCAATCAGAGGATCAATCCGGTTTTCTGCTGCCTGCAGAGTCAAGTTTTGGGTGTAAAGGTTCAGTGGATTCTGTTCGGGACGTGTCTGTTCATTTTCTTCCTCCTCGTCTTCCAGTCCTTCATATTCAGGTCCTTCTCCCTCCTCTTCTTCCACCGGTACTTTGGCAATGCCGTGTGAAATATAATTCAGCAAATCCAGACGGGTGATATCCTGTTTCTGTAAAAAATAAGACGCATAGGACTGAGATTCACGGTGAATTGCAACCAGCACATCCCCGACATCGGCAGAAGCTTTTCCGGAACTGTTGACATGCATGATTGCTAAGTGCAGCACACGCTGAACGGCACGTGTCTGACGCGGCAACTTGTTTCCATCAAATTCTTCCTGCTGAGAAAAGAAGTCCTCCAAATCCTGCTTGATGAGGGTTGTGTCTCCTCCACAACTTCGAATAACATTAAGTCCCGCATCATTGTGCAGCAAAGCATAGAGTATGTGTTCAACACACAAATATTCATGTCGCCGGTCAATAGCTTCACTTTGAGCTGCCATCAGGCACATTTCTAAATCTTTAGTAAACATAAACTCAACTCAGTTTTCTTCCATTGTTGCCTGTAGAGGATATTCATATTGTTTCGCCAACCCATGTACCGCTTCCACTTTCGTTTCTGCAACCTCATGAGTGTAAGAACCGCAAATTCCAATTCCGTTTTCATGAACATGAATCATGATCTTTGTTGCCTCACTTAAACTTTTTCCAAACACTGTTTCCAGTACATACACCACAAATTCCATCGAGGTATAATTATCATTATGTAGCAGAACTCTGTAGCTTTGAGGCGGCTTCAGCTTCTTTCGCGTTTTAGTCTTCAGCTGTTCATCAATTTCAATTTCACTCATTATTTTTTCCCGGAAACCCAGCCCTGATTTTCAAACTAATCCAATTCTGCATGAAAATTTCAAACAAATCGTTTTTCTGTAGATAATTGCACTTTAACTCATTTTTTAGTTAAGTCAATCTGTTTTTTAATATTTTTCACTAATTTGCCTTCACTCTTACTTCCAGTGCGGAATCGACATCCTTCAAAAATACCCGACTATTGGGCTGAATACTGTGTGTAAGCCAGACATTTCCACCAATAATTGAGCCTTCTCCAATCACCACATCTCCTAAAATTGTTGCGCCGGAATACACGATCACGTTGTTTTCGATAGTTGGATGACGCTTTAAATTCGGGTTAGCCAGAGAATGCTGCGGACTGAGTGCTCCTAAAGTAACACCCTGATAAAGCCGGATCTGATCCTTGATTACTGCAGTTTCCCCAATCACGATACCGGTGCCGTGATCAATCATCAGGCCTTTCCCAATTGAAACACCCGGATGAATATCAATTCCGGTTTGTGAATGAATGTGTTCAGTCATGATTCTCGGAATCAAAGGCACGCTCCTTTCGTGCAAAAAATGCGCAATTCTAAAGACACTTACTGCCTGAAGACCAGGGTAGGCCAGCACGATCTCACGCTTGCTGACCGATGCAGGATCGCCTTGAAGAATTGCGTCAACATCCTCAGAGAGAACTTCACGCAGTTCCGGAATGTATTCCAGAAATTCGAAAGCAATGTTTTCAACCTGTTCTCCAAATTCAGGCTGTTCCTCACAGTTTTCTCCTTCCTGCGAAGCCTTCCAGCAAAGAACCAGCTCTATGAATTCCTTGAGGCGGTAGAAAATCGAGACCGTTTGCTGTCCAACAATATGAGGTAAATTGAGATTATCAAAAGACTCCTGCCGGATTAAACCGGGAAACAGCAGTACCTGAATATCTTCAACCAGTTTAACAATACTTTCCTTAGTCGGCAAAGCAACCACGCCGATATGTTCTATTTCCGGATGTTCCCGGTAAGAGACCATCAGGGCATCAATTGTTTTTTGCAGCCTTTTTTCCTTATCTTTTGACATCGTTTGGTTACTGGTTTGAAAATGATAATTCCGAACCATTTCGTTGAAGAAATAATGTTCCGGAATTGAGTTGAATGAAACTAACTGTTATGCTGTAAAATATAACTCAAAAATGACACGGTTTTGGAACTTTTTGCGAAAGTATCTAAAATAATCTCCGGTTTAGAATGCAAAGCTACAAAAAAGAATTTGCCAAATTTCTTGTACGTGCAGAAGCCCTGCAGTTTGGGGAGTTCACGCTCAAAAGCGGGCGCAGCTCACCTTACTTTTTCAATTCCTCAAAATTCAACACCGGCCCCCTGATTGAAGAGCTGGGTCGATACTATGCTTCGGCAATTGAGGAAAATGCTCCAAACTGCAGTTTAATCTTCGGTCCGGCTTACAAAGGAATTCCTTTGTGCGTTTCTGCGGCCACAGCTTTGTCGAGCAGTCTTAACCAGAATATAGGATATTTCTTTAATCGAAAAGAGAAAAAGACACATGGTGACCAGGGATCACTTGTTGGTCAGCTGCCGTTGGCGAAGGATTCGGTGGTTATGGTTGATGATGTGATCACTGATGGACTGACTAAAATCGAGTCTGTTGCCATGATTCGGGAGCTTTGCGGGGTAAAGTTTTCCGGGGTTTTAGTGGCACTTGACCGGATGGAAAAAAATTCTCTGGGACGTGATGCCATTGCGGATTTTGAACAAATAACCGGCGTTCCAGTCTGGTCTATCATCACTATCCGTGAAGTTTGTGATTATCTGAAAAATCGTGAAATCGACGGTGCCGTTGTTTTGGATGAGGATATATTTCTAAAAATAGAGCATTATCTTGAAGAACACAGTGTCCGTTAGCAAGGTCCGGAAAGTAAAATACTTATCATTCTATTTTACCTTTGTTTCTCTTGAGTCATGAATTCTCGCATGATACTGATATTATTGATTGCAGAGTGTCATCTCGACCGAAGAGAGAGATCGAAAAAAGTGCGGTTTCCTTATATGATCCCTCACAGTACGTTCGGGATGACATGATAAAACTCGTAACTGTTTAGTATTTAAAACAAATATGCAGAAAGCACAGGAGTCTGAACAAAGCATTCAGCGTGCCCGGGTTTCTTGGGAGCAATCCAAAGAAGACCTGGAAATGGCCAAATCCTTTATCAAAACAAATCCGGATACCAGCTGTCTGCTGAGCAACCAGGCTGCGATCAATGCCTTCAGTTCAATTTTGCAGGCACATGGTCATTTTCAGCTTCCGGCTTACTCTTCAACTGAAATGCTCAACATATGCAGTTCTGTTGCATCGGAAGTCGAGGAAACACGGCCGCAGTGTGAGGTACTTGACAGTGCCCTGAATCGGGACCTGCTGGGTCACACCCGTCCAAAAAATATCCAGTTCACACCGGCATTCGCCAAAACTTCGTACGAAGCAAGCAGGCAAATTCACAAAATTATCAAAGCCTACTGGAGGGAGAACAAAGCGCGTTTTTTTGCTCCATGATTGGTTGTTAGCAGTGAAACTGTGTCAGCACTCCAGTTGTTTATATTTGGAATAACACTCTGTTCAGGTTCAGAAAAATAGCCGTCAGTTTTTAGCTGTCAGCAATCGGTATAAAAATCTGGCTTGTACTCTGAAAACTGATTGCCAATTACTGATTACTGATAGCTAATAATCTTTATTTTTCAGGCACTATGCTAAATAAAATAAGACACGGTCTTGCCGGACACCAGCCGCTTAAAAATACACAAATCGAAAAGCGTGCCTCTGTGCTTATACCTTTGCTGGAATCTGAGGGTGAACTATTTGTCCTGCTGACTCAGCGTTCTAAGCAACTGCGCTCGCATGCAGGACAGGTTTCTTTTCCGGGAGGGAAGCAGGACACACAGGATGCAAATTCACTGGAAACTGCACTCCGTGAAACCCATGAAGAAATAGGTCTGCCTCCGGAAAACGTAGAAATTATCGGCACACTGGACCAGATTCTCTCACTGCATTATTATCTGGTCACGCCCTTTGTCGGTCTCATTCCCGAAGATTTTGCGCCTCTTCTAAATACAGCTGAAATTGAATCAGTCTTCAAGGTGCCCCTCACCTTTTTCATGAACGGCGACAATCACTGGACCGAGGAATTCAAAACACCGATTGCAACTGTACTGGCACATCATTTTGATTATCAGGGTTTTGATATTTGGGGCCTGACTGCTAAACTGATTCTGCGTCTGCTGGAAATCGGTCTCGGTCACATCCCGGATTTTCAAGTACATCATCCGGACTCGCCAAACTGGATGGAAAGGGCGCTGGATTATTCGGGAGAAGAGCTGCCGTTTGATTTAAAACCGCTCAGCCATTCTGAACAGGGGAAGGTACATCGATAAGAGAAAGCCAAGCACGCCCAAAGCGATCAAAATCATCAACAGCGGTTCAATCAGCGTACTGGCCCAGGCCATTATTTTTTTCAGTGCTTCCTGATTGTGTGAGCCGATTCGCGCAAAACTTGAAGGAAGGTGTCCACTTGATTCTCCGAGAGCAACCATTTTCACAAACATTGGCGAAAAAACCGGAACCATTGCATAAGCATCACACAGGGACTTTCCGGAATCAACTGCTTCCCGTACCGGAGCAATTCGTTTGCGCAGCAGCTTCGGAAACATCTCTTCCGCCAAAGCCAGTGCCTCCTGCAAATGAACACCTGTGAGAAGCATGATTTCCATACTACGACTGTAGAACAGCATCTGTACGCTTTGCTGAAGACGCTTTCCACCGGGAATCAGATTCAAGAGCCAATACCAACCAAACATCCGGTATACAAAAATAATTATTGCTCCGGAAAACAGTGTGCCTAAAATCCATGCTTCCGGATTAAAGCGCAGGGAATCACTTAATTTTACCAGAGCCCGAGTCAACCAAAACAGGTCCTCACCGAGACCTGCGTACATGCGTTTGAACATCGGTACCATGAAAATGACTGCCCCCAGAGACAGGACTATGAAAATGCTGAATACAACCAGAGGATAATTGAGCAGCCGTTTTTGCTCCAGAATCATTTTTTGTTGAAACTGGTAAAATTCCAACAGCATCCCCAGCACCTCTGTCAGTCGTCCGGTACTTTCCGCAACCTCAATCATTTTTGCGACAATCTGCGGAAATGCCTGGTAGTGCCGCAAAGCGCTGCTCATTGAAAGTCCGTCCCGCAAATCCTGCCGAATCCGGCAGAGCAGGAAACTCAAAACATGGTCTTTTTGCTCCTGTACCGCAAACCCTAAAGCATCATCCAATTCAACTCCGGATTTGAGCAGGCGGTGCAGTTGCAGCAAAAATTCTGTGATCTCAGTATTGTTTAAACTCCTGTGCAGATGTGACTGCTGAATTTTCCAAAAGCGAACCCTGTAATATCCTTCCTGCAGTAGATGCTCTTTGGCTGCCTCCCGGCTATGCGACTCCAGTGCGCCTTCGTGCAGTGAACCCTGCTTGTCTGTCCCTTCCCAGTAAAAATTTCCCACGTCTGTTAATATAAGAAATTATAATCTCAATTTAACTTTATGACATATACTCCAGTTCTTTTATTCTGACAAGAGAAAAATTTCTGTTTTTTTCATATTTTTCATGCAGGTCAATGGATTACTAAAAATGATGCTGATCTAAATTCTCCGGGAGCATAAATATATCCACTACAGAGTTACAGGGAAGGATGAAATCTAATAATAAATACTATTCTCTGTGTCCTCGGTGACTCTGCGGTTAAAGAGCTTTTTGCATGTTTTTCTGTTTATTGCTGGCACACCAAAATATATAACTAAAAATTAATTGAAAAAAAAGTTTGCACTGCATTCACAATCATTGTAAATTTTGCATTCATAGTTCCATCTGCACTGAGGAAGTATTCCTGAAGATGCTAATGGAATGTATATTTCGGACTGAGCTTACAACCTTTCCGACTATTAGTGGTTCAAGAAAATTTTTGTATCACAACCTACTACTTATAAAAATATCATGGCACTCAACGATAATCACAGTAGTTCTGCTTATGATTGGTTATTCGTGGGGCCGAAAGGTTCTAGTGCCTATCCAGATAATTATTCCAGTAGTGATGGTGATGTGATGTGGTAATAAATCAATCACATCGTTCCATCTGATTGGGCTTCAGGCGATAGTTTGAGTTTCAAATAAACTAGGCAGTCGGAATAATGTCTTAACACAGCTGCAGTAGTTTTCTGTACTCAAATATTTTTGAAACAGGAATGATAAATAAATTATTGGTTTAATGATTGCATAAGGTTCAGGGATTTGTCCGGCAACCCAAGTTTTTCGGCAGGATGATGAGTGTTGTACAAGGACAGATAGCACCGGTTCGGCATGAGCCCTTTTCGATAATTTTTGTGAGCAGTAATTCTGCTGTTTGCATTTAACAACTCTTTACCCTGAGGATACTTATGAAAAAGATATTAAGTTTGCTGGTTTTGTCAGTTTTCTTTTGCGGTGGCCTTGTTTTTGCGGCCGACTCTGCTTCCAACAGAAAAGACATGACGTTAAGATTAGGAATGAAAACAGGAATTCATTTAATGTACGCAACATCAACTCCGTTTGTGCTGGAGTTTCCCGGTGAAGACTGGACTTTTGGATTGACTTACGGTTCCGGGAAATACAGTTATTCCTATACGGACTATAACTCATCAACGGGTTATTCAACGAAAGCCCAAAATATTAATTTCAGTACTGCAGAAGTAACCGGCAGATACTATATCGGAAACTCATTCAATATTCCGTTCGGATATGCTAGTTACAAAATTTCTTATCCTGACTGGGTTTATTCAGGGGCTACCTATGACATCGATTATTCCATTACCCAGTTGAATTATGGAATTGGAAACGAATGGACCTATGACTGGGGCGGATACTACGGAATAGACTGGTATCAGGGAGGAAGCAAACTGAGTGATACAATAACTGTTAAACTCAAGTCCGGTACCGAAACTACTACCACTCTGGCGCAGGCAACCAAAACTTCGACGGATGTCAGTGCTTTTGCCGGTATTTTTGTGGCAACTTTCGGATTTGGCTTCTGAGTCCTGCAAACTGCTCTGAGCAGCGTAGGCTGAAATAAATTCGTACGTGTATCCTCCTTTCCCCGGCTGCAACTCCTTCAGGAAAAGACGTCGAGGTCTGTACTTGTTTTTCCTGCCACTCAGCATCAAAACTTTTCCAGAATTTTTTCTGACCATTCCGGAGGATATTCAGCGTTCCGGACTTCCAACAAAACTGACTCAATTGTCTCCGTATCCTCCACCGGAAGTAATACACGGACACCTTTTTGATATCCGATTCCTTCCGGAACTTCCATGTCACGGTTTGTCCGGCTGCATTTGATTCCTTTTCCAATAAACCATTCAAGCACTATTTCTCCAAAAATGAGCTGAATTTGAAGGATCTTGTTTTCAGCGTCAATCCAGAGGAATCCGAACGCATCCGCATGGTTTTCACATCCCAGAGTGATTTTTTTAATACCGTTCACTACTTCTTCAGATTTTTTGGAATCGATGAGATAAAATTGAAAAGGTCTCATAATATAGTTTTCCGAGTCTTGTCTTTTTATGTCATTTCTATGATGATGTTGACTGAACTTTGACTGCATTACAAAACAGTATCAAGCCTGTTTAGTCTTTCTATCATTGAGGCTGTTTTGAATGCAGGTGAACCATAATCCAACTTAGCTCCATGAGTCTCATACGAGTATTGATCAACGGATCCAAGGGCCGAATGGGGCAGGAATCCGTCAAGGCAGTCAGCGCGGATCCTGAACTGGATTTAGTTGCACAAACTGATTTAGGTGATAATCTACCTGAAATAATTGACCAGACAAAAGCCCAGGTCGTGGTGGATTTCACTACTGCCGCGGTTGCGATGGAAACCTCGGCTGACATCATTCAAGCCGGTGCACGTCCAGTGATTGGCACCAGCGGCTTGCTTCCGGAACAAGTTGCCGAACTCAAAAATCTTTGCAAAAAACAAAAACTCGGCGGAGTTATAGCGCCGAATTTTGCCATTGGCGCAGTGCTGATGATGAAATATTCCCAGGATGCAGCCAAATATTTTCCGCATGCTGAAGTGATTGAAATGCACCATGATGGAAAAGTGGATGCGCCTTCCGGAACTGCAATCAAAACCGCAAATTTAATTGCCGTTGCACGAAGTTCGATTCCGCAAAAGATTGCCGAAAAAGAAATTATCCCAGGAGCACGAGGTGCAAATGCCGAAGATGTTCGTATTCACTCTGTACGTCTTCCCGGACTGGTTGCACATCAGCAAGTCCTTTTCGGAGGACAAAGCCAAACCCTGACCATCCGGCACGATTCAATCCATCGGGACTCGTTCATGCCCGGTGTTTGCCTGGCATGCAAAAAAGTCATGGACTTGAATGAGCTCGTTTATGGACTGGAACATCTGCTTTGAGATATAACTCAAACAAAGTTCAGTCACCTTCAGTGTGTTTTTGACCCCGTGGATGCAGTTCATGGTAGACCTCGAAAAAATCAGGTCGGTTCACATGCGCATACTGCAGGGTTGCATCCAGACTAACGTAACCGAATAAATCCCTGATATCAGAGAGGTCAATACCGTTCTGAAGCAGGTGTACTGCAAATGAGTGACGCAAAATTCTCGGATTGATACGGCTGTTGATGCCGGCACGGAGGGCATGTTTTTTGATCATAGCCCAAAATCCGACCCTGCTCATACGTGTACCGTTACGACCGGGAAATAAACATTTATCCGCGGGATGCAGTAAACGTTCAGTTCTTGCTTGATCAAGATAGGGTCTGAGCACCTCAACAGCTTTTGTGGTCATCGGCACCATGCGTTCACGTTTTGAGCGAACTTTTAAAAATTCCAAATCCAGGAATAAATCATCTACATCCAAACCCAGTAATTCGGTTACTTTCAGTCCGCTTGAATAAAGCAGTTCGAGCATTGCACGGTCACGTAATCCCAAATAATGATCGAGTGAGGGCGCTTCAATCAGAGCTATTACCTCTTCAGTTGAAAGTATTTCAGGTGCTTCCGGAATGACTTCCGGAAAACGAATTTGATGTGCCGGACTGGTTTTGATCAAACCATTCAATTCCAGGTGATCGAGAAAGAGCCTCAGTGTGGAAATGTGACGTGCTAAAGTTCTCGGTTTGTAGGATTCACGCAGGAAAGCAAGGTAGTTTTCAATATCTTCCGGGCTTAGTTTGCGGATTAAAGCAAGTAATTTATGACTGTCAGAGTCCTCCTCTTCTATCTCCAGCCACTTTAAAAATTTCCTCAGATCCAGCCGGTGACTCTGGATGCTGTTTGCAGAATATTTTTTGTTCCGAAGTGATTCTATAAATTCCAAAACCAGCGGCTGCATGAGATTCAACTGGTCAAATGGGAAGAGTAATGGCTGCTTTGAAGAGTGTGCTGTCAGCCGAATAAGTGGAATGACCGCGATGCCGTGTGTAAAATATTAGCTTTTGTTTCCTTGGGCTCACAAGGTGGAGTAATGTGATAAAAGGTTTAGGCGTCCTGCTCAGCGGCAGGCTGGCACACCCCTTCCAGGGACGAACTCCTTTTTAAATAAATCAGGAAGCAAAAGTTTCACATCACGAACATCGCAGACA
>LSNO01000015.1 GCA_002082305.1 SAR324 cluster bacterium SAR324-CTD7B | reverse complement strand
GATTGAATTTTGATCACCGTTGATTATTATCAATTAACGGTTGAATGTTGATTGTGTCAGCTGAAAACTGTCCAAATCATGCCATTGATTCTTGAAGATGCTTTACTTTCTGCAGCCGACGGCCTGGTTCAGTCCGGAAGTAAAATCTG
Source organism: SAR324 cluster bacterium SAR324-CTD7B (assembly GCA_002082305.1). GTDB lineage: Bacteria > SAR324 > SAR324 > SAR324 > NAC60-12 > Arctic96AD-7. The sequence goes on along the minus strand of LSNO01000015.1, from coordinate 21,102 downwards.
GTTCCATTTTCAAAAATATCCCTGGGATCTTGCCTGCCCGGAACAAAATCCTGGTGTTGGAGAACATCGAAGACACATAGAAACCCGCCTGACTCAAGGGTTACCTGACCCAAAATTAGCCCATGTCCTTTCCGGAACTTACCATTTAGGTATTTCCCCTCATATATACAGCTATTATCATCTGCTTGCAGATTTGTTACCTCATCTAATTGCTTCTCAAAAATTTCCGGTACTGGTTCCAGAATTTATGCCAACTCAATTTATTGATTTATTAAAAGAAGCAGAGTTTGAGGTACAGGTCTTGTCACCGGAAATTTTCATGGTAGAACGACTTTTAATTCCGGAAATGAACATTCCTGATTGGAACTCTGAGAAAGTTAAATTGATACAGTATTTTTTTGAAAAAATTGTTCCTCTAAAAAGCCTGCCAAATTCTCAGTCTTCAAATTCTGAAAAACGGATTTATGTTTCACGAAAATTAGCTGTTAAACGTCACTTATCAAATGAAGATGAGTTTTTACCATTACTGAAAAAACACAAATTCAGTAAGATTTATCTGGAGCATTTGAGTGTCCCGGAGCAAGTTCAGCTATTTAGATCTGCTTCGCACGTTATTGCAGCACATGGCGCAGGATTGACAAATATTTTGTTTGCGCCTGCTGATGTCAAAATTTTAGAGATACGACCAGTTCTCACAAGTGGCCAGTTTTGTTTTGAAAATTTATTTTCTCTGGGCTGGCCCGGAAGTGAACACCTCGTACCTCCCCTCAGCGGTGAATTTGCGCTTCCTTTAGAATTACTGGATGAAGTTTTGGAACGTTGGCAAGGTGAACCGAAAACCTGATTTTCCTGGAAGAATAAAATAAACACCAAACCGTCTGATCAGAACTCAGATCAGAACCGTTCCGCTACAATGTCTACAATGTGTTTGCCAATATTGAGAGAAGAAGTTGCTGCAGGTGATGGTGCATTACAGACATTAATGATGTTTTTGTTTTCCTGAATTAGAAAATCATCAACCAGTTTTCCGTTGGACAAAACTGCTTGTGCTCGAATGCCCGCCGGTGCGGTTTCCAAGTCATCTGCAGAAATTTCCGGTACCAGACGCTGTAATGCACGAACAAAAGCGGCCTTGCTGAAAGAACGCCACATTTCTCCTACTCCTGGACGCCAGTATTTTGCAGCTAATTTTATGAATCCTGAATAACTCAAAATTTCAGCTAGTTCCAAAAAATTAACAGTACTGCGACTGTAACCTTCCCTGGCAAAAGCCAGCACAGCATTTGGTCCACATTCCAGAGAACCATTAATCATACGTGTGAAATGTACACCTAAAAAGGGAAAACTTGGATCCGGAACGGGATATATTAAATTTCTGCACAAGTGATGTTTTTCAGGCCGTACCTCGTAGTATTCACCTCGGAACGGAATAATTTTTGATTCCGGAGGTTGAGTCATAGCTGTTATTTTGTCGGAATATAATCCGGCACAGTTAACTAGAAAACGCCCCTCAAATTCGCCTTGCTCAGTTTCTACGACTATGCGTTCAGAATGGCGAATACCAATCACTTTTGTGGAGCAATGAATCTGGTTATCTTCGTTATTCTGAAGATGCTTCGCAAATCGCTTGCAGACTTGTCCATAATCAACGATTCCTGCCTCCGGAACATGAACGGCTTTAATACCTGCTACATACGGTTCAAGTTCGTGCAGTTTTTCTGTACTGATCATTTCACAGCTGACTCCGTTGGTTCGCCCACGTTGATAAATTGTTTCTAAAGCAGGCAACTCAGCTTCAGAAATTGCTACAATCACTTTCCCGCAAATCTCAAAATCTATTTCTTCTTTGCGGCAAAAATCCTCCATCCTGGATTTTCCTTCAAGGCAGTTGAGCGCTTTTAGAGAGCCCGGTTTATAGTATATTCCTGTGTGCAGGACTCCTGAATTGTGTCCTGTTTGGTGGGCCGCCAACTGCTGTTCTTTTTCCAGTAGTGTAATTTTAAGCAGTGGATAATCAAGGGTGAATTGGTAGGCCGTGGCGAGTCCAACAATACCCCCACCGATAATAATGATGTCAGTTTGCTGCATTTTGTTTGGTTCTGCACCTCACTGAATCAAGAGCACGACCAATTCCTTACAGCCGTGAACTCCATAAACGAGGGTTTGTTCTATATCAGCAGTTTTTGAAGGACCTGAAATCAGGAGCGCATTACTCGGCATTTCGGAATTCCAGTTTTCAGTGGTCATTGCTTCCAAAAAATTGTTGTAAATTGTGTCTGCATAAAGCACCGCGATGTGAATCGGCGGGATCAGCGACATCAAACGAGGTTCTTCCGGAGTGGGCCAAAGTATGAGCGAACCGGTTTCCGCTATGCCGCCAAGGGTTGTAGTAATGGCCGCATCAATGCCAAACAGCAAATCTTTAGATTCCTCAATCGGTTTTTCATAATATACTAATTCCGGTATTTCCTCAGGAGTCTGTTGGTACATCTCCCGGAGCTTTTGGGCCAAATCAGTATTTGTTCCGTAAAGTATTTTTTCAATATTTTTTTCTTTTACAACCCCTCTGAACATCCTTCCCCAGGAACTTTTCGAACAAGGTAAAACTTCAGTATGAACGGCTTCCATCTTTTGTTTCAGCTGCTCAACTTTCTCCTGCAAAGACCAGCGCTTGTATTCCATAACCGGATATTTCCGGGATGTAATATCTGGAACTACAGAGGATATTCTGAGATTCGAAAGAATATTTTCACGTGCAGTTGCTGTATTATTCATCAATCAATCCTTCCTCCCGGGCAAGTTGATGTAAACTTTTTTTGGCAAAACGCGGCTTTGAGCGTACCGAAGTCCAATTGCGGAGAAGCGGCAGCCATTCCGGCATATAATTTCCAACCTTGCTTAATTTATAGCTTTTCAGCTGATACAAAATCGGATTCGCATAAACCATTCCCCAACATTTCCAAATTAAACTTTCGGTTTTTGCTTTCAAACCTCCGGATTCAGTGAACGGAATATTCCGTTTATTTTCAGCTTTATCGTGACGCAGGCGCAGAAGGATATCTGTAATCGGAATTTTGACTGGACAAACCTCAACGCAGGCCCCGCACAAACTCGACGCATCTGCTAAGTGTCCCGCTTCGTGCAGACTCTTGATTTGCGGCGTAAGAATTTTTCCGATGGGACCGGGGTATGTCGCACCGTAGGCATGGCCGCCGATGCGAGTATAAACAGGACAATGATTCATGCATGCTCCGCAGCGGATGCAGAGCAAAGTGTCCCGCAGCAACTCGTCAGAGTGCATCCGGGAACGTCCATTATCCAATAAAATTAAATGCACTTCAAGTGGGCCGTCTTTCTCAACTGATTTGCGTGGAGAAGTGATCATATTGAAATAGGTCGTGATGGCCTGTCCGGTTGCGGAACGTGTCAACAAACTCAACAATGGAGGAACATCATCAAGCCGCTGTAACACTTTTTCAATACCCATCACTGCCACATGAACTGGAGGCAAAGTCGTGCAAAATCTGCCGTTGCCCTCGTTTTCAACCAAACAAAGGGTTCCGGTTTCCGCCACCGCAAAGTTGACCCCTGAAACGCCCATATCCGCTTCATAAAACTTCTTACGCAAAATTTTCCGGGCAATGGCGGTCATTTCCTCTGCACTCTCAGCTAACGTTTCAGGATCTACTTTTTCGTGAAACATCTGAGAAATTTGTTCCTTATTTTTATGAATTGCAGGCATTATTATATGCGAAGGCAACTCATGGTCAACCTGTATAATATATTCCCCCAAGTCTGCTTCAAGAGCTTCAATACCATGCTGTCCAAGATAATGATTCAATTCCATTTCCTCGGAAACCATCGATTTACCTTTGACCACACTTTTCACTTTATGCCGCTGGGCGATTTCAAGTACCAACTTGTTGGCCTCATCAACTGTTTCAGCCCAATGAACCTGAATACCGTTTGCGGTGCAATTGGCCTCCAACTGTTCCAGCAGTTCCGGAAGCTTTCGTAAAGCATTTGCCCGAATCAAACTCCCCAATTCCCTTAGTTGTTGCCATTCTTCTGCATCCGGAAACACGGCTTGTCGTTTTTCCATCAATCCGGACATCGCCCTTTTAAAATTACGGCGCAACTGCGGGTTATTCAGTGCAGAAAAAGTGTCTCTCTGAAATTTTTCAGGGGAAAGCATAGGGGCTTTCTATAGATTTCATTCCAAATCAGTTACCGCACCCAGCGATGCAGAGCTTACGGTTTTTGCATATTTAGCAAGTACTCCGCGGGTGTAACGCGCTTCCGGACGAGTCCAGTTTGCTTGACGTGTTTTTACTTCTTCTTCCGGAATTTCCAAATCTATTTTTCTATTCAGAATATCTATTGTGATTGAGTCACCATTTTCAACAATAGCCAGCAAACCACCTTCGTGTGCTTCCGGAGTTATGTGTCCAATCACAAAACCATGAGAACCTCCTGAAAAACGTCCATCAGTAATCAGGGCAACATCCTGACCCAGACCTCGACCCATGATTGCAGAGGTTGGTGATAGCATTTCACGCATTCCCGGCCCGCCTTTTGGACCTTCGTAACGAATAACAATCACATCTCCTTTAACTACGGTTCCGTCTAAAATGCGATCCAGCGCTTCTTCTTCAGAATTAAAAACACGTGCTGTTCCTTTGAAATATTCACCCTCTTTACCAGAAATTTTAGCGACTGCACCTTCAGATGCAAGATTGCCACGGAGAATTACAAGGTGACCTGTTTTTTTAATGGGATCTGCCAGTGAATGCACAATCTCTTGATCGTCCTTATAAGGAGTAACGTTTTCCAGATTTTCTCGAACTGTTTTTCCGGTAACAGTCATACAGCCCCCATGCAGTATACCTCCATCTAGCAGCATTTTCATCAAAGGTGGTAATCCACCTATTTTGACGAAATTACTCATAAAATATTTCCCGCTTGGTTTCAAATCGGCCAGCACTGGTGCTTTTTCGCCAATTTTCAAAAAGTCATCCAGTTCAAGTTTGATGTTTGCTGCATGAGCCATGGCCAGCAAATGCAAAACCGCATTGGTCGAACCACCGAGAGCCATAACTACTGTAATTGCATTTTCAAAGGCTTCGCGTGTCAGGATGTCTCGTGGGCAAATGTTGTCTTCGATCAAGCGCAAAACCGCTTCCCCTGCTTCCACACAATCCCGAACTTTATCCTCGGAAACCGCTTCTTGTGCGGAACTGTTCGGTAAGCTCATACCAAGAGCTTCAATGGCGGAAGCCATTGTGTTAGCCGTGTACATACCACCACACGATCCGGCACCCGGAATGGCGCAGGATTCGACTTCTTCCAGTTCGTTTTGTGTAATCGAACCTGCGGCTTCTTTCCCTACCGCCTCAAAAATAGAAACAATATCAACATCTTGACCTTTGTGAGTCCCGGGAAGAATCGTTCCTCCATAGACAAAAACCGCAGGACGATTTAGTCTGGCAATAGCAATTAAACAGCCGGGCATATTTTTGTCACATCCGCCAATGGTAACCAGCCCGTCGTAACTTTGACAGCCGACAACCGTTTCAATTGAATCGGCAATTACTTCACGTGAAACCAGTGAATATTTCATACCCTCGGTTCCCATTGATATGCCGTCTGAAACTGTAATTGTTCCGAAAATTAAAGGCATTCCTTTTGCTTTTCGAACACCTCGTGCGGCATGCTCAGCTAAAGCGTTAATGTGCATATTGCATGGTGTAACAGTACCCCATGTGGAAGCGATGCCAACCTGTGATTTCTGAAAATCTTCTTTTTTGAATCCAACGCCATAAAGCATCCCCCTGCTGGCAGCACGTGCATTTGTATCAGTTACAAGTTTTGAGTAGCGACGGTGTCCGCTTCCTTTTGGTTGTGTTTTATCTTTCATTGAGGTCCCCTTTCGGTTTAATGAGATAAGTATTAAATCTGGTTTTTAGCATTCTACAAGGCCCTGTAGATTTTAATCAGCTAAACATACTATCTGTTTTATCGCATCACATAAAGGAAGACAAGAGTTTCAACGAAGAAAAATATCGGGAAACAGGAATTTCCGTTCAGAATTATTATACTTCTTTAATTAATTCTAAATCCGGTGGGAGTGCTGTGGCAGCAATGGTGCCGTTGACATGGAGAGTGTTTGGTAAAACTTCGACAAAAAAATCCTGTAAGGCGGGTGACAGTTCTACTGCAAAGCGGTGGGAAATGGCCATCAAAAACAGATAAACCAGTCCACGGCAATTCCACATTTGTAAAAGTGTCGTAGTGAAAAAAGGATCTTCTTCAACATAAATAACAGCATTTTTACCTGTCAGAAAATGGCCGCTAAACATCAATTTGAAAAACACGTCCGGATATTCGTCAAGTTTTTTTTGATGGTTCTGGTCAAAAAAAGCTGTACCAATTTGAAAAACACATAACTTATCTTTTTCAATTTCGATGGTCTTTGCCTTTTCCAGCGGGAAAAAAAACCTGAAAGGCAGCCGAGCATGAATCAGCATGCTCCATTCTGCTTTACGATCCAATACACGAGCCGTATCTTCCATCGAGCGGAAATAAATAGACTCCTCCTCTTCCTGTTTGTATTTAGGTACTACTCCCCACCTTTCTGCTGCATGGTACTCTTGTCCCCGCTGCATTAGTAATTCCAGTGTAAAATTGTGACTTGCAGCAATTACTTGTACATTTCCTCCATGCAAATGTTGGAAATAATTTGCAAATTCATCTCTATATTCTTCAACCCTGGAACGGAAATACGGTGAAGAACATTCCGGAACTGGACGAAAACTGGCGGACAACTTTTCTAAAGGCTCCGCATAAGAGGTGCATAGCTGTTCATATGGGGACATGGTTTCTTCAGAAATCTCTAAACTGACTGAATCAAAATTATTACCCCTTTCAACTTGCTTTTCCTCAATTGTAAATGCTTGCGGTGCTGTCTCAGTTTTTTTAGATTGATCTGAAATTGGGACACCTTCTGTTTCGGTATCTACCGGAGTTTGTAGCTTTGTTGACTCTTCACGTACTTCAGCCTGGTCTGAAGTTTTTGAAAACTGTTCCTTTACCAACTGCTCTATCATCCGGAAATCAATATTTTCCGTCAATAGATCAATGGATCCATCTTCATCGTTTTTAAACTTAGAGGTCAGCTTTGCTAAGTGACTTTGCTGTGTTTTGTAATATTTTGGATTTTTACTTAACCGTTTTAAACGTTTCAAAAAATAACGGTTTTTAAGCATTAGGTATGCACGATAATTTGATGAAAATAACGTTCGCAGACGTTCCGTAAAAAATTTGTTCCGGAGCGCCTCCGGAGCCCCGGAAACCACAACCATTTTTTCTGCCAGCACATCTTCTTCATACAGATCTTCCCGCCGACATTTGAGGACTTTACTCAAGGCCTCTTCCAGACGGGATTTGTAGGCATCAAGAGCCGTAGATTCACGTGAGTTATTTGTAAACTGTTCTAACTTCTGAATGACCATTAAAGAACGGTAACTTTTTTCTATTCCAGGAAGTACAACTTTTAAGCCTTTGGTGGCATCATAGTTCGCAACCAGGCGCATTACTGACTTCATGTCATAGAGTTGCAGGGAGTGCATGAAGGCCTGCTGTTCAACAGTTATAGGAGCATCAGGTATAAATGAATTGGATTCTGCAAAAAAATGATGAATTGTTGAGGATAATCTTGTGCCAAACTGCTTTAGAATTTCCGGAGCACCCTGCTCACTTCCTCGTTTTAGCATTTCTGCTTCGATAAACTCAATGTGATCTTTCCACTCGGATTGTTTCACTTTGGAGATTTGAGTTGTAGCAGATTGGATTTAAAAAGTATTAGAAGTTTCAGAAGTATTAAGTGGGGTGAAGGCTAAAACTCTTATTTCAACATTTCCACAATATCCAAGTGGCCCTGTTGTTCTGCGATAACAAGAGCAGTCCGTTCTAACAAATCTGACAATGATGGGTCAGCATTTGCGTCAACGAGCAATTTAACGGTATCGGTGCGCCCTTCCAAAGCAGCTTCCATCAATGCGGAACTTCCACTCTTGCTTTGCCAATTAATTTTTGCTCCGTGTTTAATCAACAGCCGCGCAATTTCAGTCCTGCCCTCATTTCCAGCAAGCATCAGTGAGGAGATACCTTCCGCATCAGCTGCATTAACATCAGCCTTCCAGTCAAGCAATAAGCTTACAACGCGTTCTCGACCCTCAAGTGTTGCAAACATCAATGCAGTCATTTTTTGATTGTCCGCAATATTAACCTTTGCACCTGATTCCAGCAGACGCTTTACAACACCATATCGTCCAAAAGAACTAGCCTCCATCAGTGCAGTACGACCCACATCGTCAGATTTATTCACTTGAGCTCCTTTTGTCAACAGTTGATTGACAACACTCAAGCGACCTTCGATAGAAGCGCTTATCAGTTCATAAAACGGTTCAGAGACCCTCATTTCTGTAGAATCAACTTGTAAATCAACCTCCTCCCGACTGCTGCCAAACAAGTTTTCCGGTGTAATAAGATTATTTTGAACTTGAACAATTTCAGACTTTGCACCACGGATTGTGAGGTAATTAACGACTTCCAAATAACCATTACTGGCAGCGGCCAAAAGTGCTGTGAAACCTTCTTCATTAACAGCATTTATTTCTGCACCTGCATCGATCAGCAAACGAACAATTCCTAAATATCCCTCAAATGAGGCTACAATAAGAGCAGTTTCTCCGTAATTTGTGCGGATATTTACATTTGAATTATACTCAAGTAACAGGCGTACTGCGGACAGTTGTCCTTCAAGTGCAGCAAAAAACAGCGGCGTTGAACCGTCTTCAATAGTGCTGTTCACGTTTGCACCGTGTTCCAACAAAATTTTTGTCATTTCTGTATCGCCGTAACGTACCGATATGGTTAAAGGCGTCAGTCCCAAACCATCTTTGCTTTCGAGATCAGGTTCGTTCTCCAGCAAGACGAGCGCAGTTTCATGATTGCCGAAAAGCACGGCCTGCATCAACGCGTTTCTTCCGGAAATATCTTTGCTTTTCAAGTCTGCTCCGGATGCAATCATTTCCCGCATTTGCTCAGCAGTACCACTTCCTGCTACTTGAGACAAATCCAATTCATTTTCAGCAAACACAAGTGTGCCTGCCAAAAACAGAAACGGATAAATGAATAAATGAAAACGCATTTTGGGTGTTTGTTCTTTTTGCTTAATGTTTTTCTATTTTTTCACTTTTAGATGTTTTTTGCTCCGTAAAGCAGCACCAAGCCCTGAATAACGTAAAACTTTGTGCATTGCGGCAGACTCAAGAACCCTTTGATCTCCCATTATTAAAACAGATTTTTTTGCTCTTGTCAGCGCAGTATAAAGCATTTCGCGACTCATTAATTCCCGTTGAGTTCTTTTTTCTGACTCACTGTTCTCCCCCACTGTAGTAAATGCAGGCAAGATCAACGCCAGATGATCATATTCTGACCCCTGGCTTTTGTGAACAGAGGTTGCGTAAGCTGGATGCAAATGATGCAGCTCATGCACATAAAATGTTTTGTGTTCTTCTTCAACAGGAAAAACTGCTTTCAACTCTACTTTTTTAGTTACAGGATGTATAAATTTTAAAAAGATTCCCTGATCACCATTGAAAAGTTTATGCTGATAATTGTTTTCTGACACCATCACTGGTTCACCAGGATAGTGCTCCGAAAATAAATGCTTAGTTCCGTTTTCTGCAAGCCAACATTTTAGAATTATTTGATTAAGTGCTTCAGCTCCAGTTGACAAAACTTGAGTTGCCGTTAAAATTCGAAAACGCTTTAAATAATTAAACAAATAATCCAGTTGAGAAGCATCAGATTCTACTGCATCAAGCAGATATTCCCGCTGTACCAGAAACATAAATTTTTCATCCCGCAAAAATCGCTTAACCCACCACTGTGCAAATTCTAACAATTGATTCGGAGAATTTGGCTGATTAAGGAACATCACCTTTTCCGACTCCGCCTCTTCAAGACCGTTCAATCTCCGAATAATTTCGTGATTTGGGGATTCGGTTTCAAAAAGCAACTCCGGACGCGGATTGAGCTCCATTTCCTTGACTGTGCTGGCCACTCCAAGAATATTACGCCCTGCAGGATCACTGATTTTTTGTCGGTAACTATGAACCAATCTTACTACCGGCACGGGATTATCCACTGCAACTTCCGGGACAGAATCACTATTTTCTGCAGTCAATTCCTGCAACACAGCGCCATTTCCAATTGACGGCAGTTGCTGAGTGTCTCCCAGGAGAATAATCCGTGGAACAGATGACTGGTACTGCAGTTCTGAAAAGGCTGCTCTCAACAAAGAAATCATCAAATCCTGATCAATCATCGACCCTTCATCTATTATCAGCAAGTCGTGTTCCAAAGGGGCATATTCGTGATATCTGAAGCTTCGGTCTACAGGGTAATACTCTAAAAGACGATGAAGAGTTTTTGCTTCTGCAGCAACATCCAACAATTCAAGATCCTCTTCCAGTTGCTCCAAATTCTCTAGAGAGCGTAAACTACTTACCACCGCCTCAGACATCCTTTTTGCTGCCCTTCCTGTTGGAGCAGCCAATGCCGGTCGTTTTGCTAAACCAAGCCGTTTTAGCACCCTGAGCAAAGTGACCGCCACAGAAGTTTTTCCTGTACCTGGACCTCCTGAAATAATTAGAAAGGGATTGGAAATCGCTGACAAAACCGCATCCTTTTGTTCTTCTGCTAATTTTAGGGGGTGCTCACCTAAACGTACCGGGTTAACTTCAAGCACGGTTTTTAGGACATTCTCGACTTCAGATTTTTCCGGAAATTCCGGTTGCATGTTTAGACGCATCCGTAACAGTGAAATAAGCTGAAATTCACGCGACAAATTTTTTTTAAAATACAGCAGAGAATTATTTTCTACAAAAATAGATTTTTCTGCACAAAAACCTTCTGACCCTTCTTCAGTACCAGAGCTTGTCAACAACCATTTTTCCCATTCATCCGGAGATATTTCTTTCTCGAAAAAACCTGTTTGTAGAAGTATTGCTTTTATTTGAAATTGGAGTTCTGACCAAGGAAGGCAGGTACTTCCAGAAATTACCGCCTTGCGCATCAGGAGCAATCCGGATAACTGTACATGCAAACGAAGGGTCGCCGCTTCAGTCTCTTTTTTTTGGACTGACTCTCCCAAGCACAAATAATCCAATGCCTGAAAAAAATATTCACTGCCCAGTTGTATTTGAGAAAATTGCTGCCTAAGTCGCTGAAGTGACTCTGTCAAGGCAGGTGCAGCAATTTGTACTTTGAGAGTATCATCAGTAGATTCTTTCGCAAAGCGGGTGCGGGCAGTACCTGCGGTTGTCCATCCAGATGATATTAGTGAAGGACGTGTGAGTTCAGAAGAATCTGTCAAACTGGACATTTTGGCTTGTAAGAGTTATACTATGACTTAGTTTTAGGGATTTATCGAGTATCTCCGTTTTTAGTCTGTTCTGATTCAAGCTCCATCTTTTTTATGTTAAATCTGTTTCTGCTGAACAAACAATCAAAACTTTAATAATGAAAAGGCCTTCCCCCAATCATGCCATTAGCTGGTCCGAAGTCAAGCGTCCAATTGTTTGTCTTGCGCCAATGGACGGAGTTACCAATTCTGCCTTCCGACAAATTGTACGCACATTAAGCAAAGATGTCATTCTTTTCAGTGAATTCACAAGCGTTGATGGCCTGGTACGAAGCGAACATGTACGTTTGCGCTTGGACTATGAACCATGCGAACAACCTTTTTTCATGCAGCTTTTCGGCAACTCTCCAAAAATGTTTGCAGAAGCTGCCAGAATGGTGGCAGACCGTGGAATATGGGGCGTAGACATCAACATGGGATGCCCTGCAAAAAAGATTGTCCATTCTCAACATGGCAGTGCTTTGATGCAGGATGTAGACACTGCCTGCAGGATTGTTGAATCAATCCGGGAAGCATGTCCGCTGGAGGTTTCAGTCAAAACACGTTTAGGCTGGAAAAACGAAAAAAACTTAATCAATTTTACTAAGTCTCTTGAATCTGCTGGAATCTCAATGCTAACTATTCACGGACGAACCTATAATCAGGCTTTTAGAGGAGACGCTGATTGGGGCCCCATTCACGAACTGAAAAGTCACCTTAAAATTCCAGTAATAGGTAATGGAGACATCCGTGACTACAACGACGGCCTGGCGCATTTTGGTAATCTTGATGGATTTATGATTGGAAGAGCTGCAATCGGGAATCCATGGTGTTTTCAGGATCGACGGAAATTCCCGGAGCCCACTCATCACGAACGTATTGAACTTGCACTCAAACATTACCATTTATTCAGACGCTTCAAACAAGAATTGGTTGCAGTGCGGGAATTTCGCAAGTATCTGGGCAATTATGTAAGTGGTTTCAGAAACGCAAAAGAATGGCGCAACCGCTTAATGCAGTGTCAGGATGAAGCATCCTTTGTGGAATGCATGCAGGAAATCAAACGGCTTGAACCACCTCTTGCTTTGGCCGGTTAACTCCGAAAACGATAATGGTCCCAGCATCACAGAAGTACGAAATCTCAGTTTTTTCGCACTTCCCACTGTCCATGCCAAACTGATAAGAGGAATTTTAATAAATAGAAACACTCCCCAAGTTTGAGATCATTGAACGTGCCTCGGCGTGTATAAACCAAGACTAGACTTTAATTCGAGTGGTAATTAAAGCTTAAATTAAAATTGACTTCTGCCTCTCTAAGAGGCAACATAATTGAGTCCGTTTGTCCGACTCTCTTCTACACAAACGACTCCGACTAAATGCACCCGTAGCTCAGCTGGATAGAGCATCAGTTTGCGGTACTGAGGGTCGCAGGTTCGACTCCTGCCGGGTGCGCCAGTAATACCAACGGTTTATAGAATATAGATTTTATAATAGTCTCATAATTGTGCCACTTTTGTGCCATTGAGTTTTAAATACGGCACTAATACTAATCTCTCTCCCACATTTTAGTTTTCTCATTCATCCCCTTTTATTACAGTCTTTTTCAGAATTGTTTATTATTGAATGGCACAAAATAGGCAAAAAGTAAATGTGCCAATTAAAATATTTTGTATTATCAGTTATATGTAATTATAAACCTAAGTATTCTATTCTTGTGTTGCAGTTTTTCCCCTATTACGGCAAGATATTATAGAAGTAAAAAAGTAATGTCTGAATACATAGCAAAATAAGGAAGCATGGCTCAAATAAGAGAACGAGTTAAGAAGAACGGAAAGAAGTCTTTTTTTGTCCGGATACGTATGAAGGGGAAACCAGAAGCTACAGCATCATTTGAACGCCTCACTGATGCAAGGATTTGGGCACAACATACCGAAACCGCTATCCGTGAGGGGCGTTACGCTACGACTGCCGAAGCACAGAAGCACACAGTAAGCGATTTAGTTGAACGTTATATCAGTGACGTTTTGCCACGAAAGCCGAAAATACATAACGAATATGCTTGTCAACTGAAATGGTGGCAAGCCCAGATTGGAGATGTTCTTCTTTCCGATTTAACCCCTTCTCTGATTTCAGAACAAAGAGATTTGCTTTCAGAGAAAGTCACCAATCGTAAAACAATAATTTCAAATGCCCGTGTAAATCGTTACATGGCCACACTAAGTACAACAATTACCACAGCTGTCAAAGAATGGGAATGGATGGAAGATAATCCACTGCGTAAAGTGTCCAAGCTGAAAGAGCCTCGGGGGAGAGTCAGATATCTCTCAACTGAGGAACGAGAACGTTTACTAAAGGCTTGCAAGGAGTCCCACAACACAGACTTATACACTGCAGTCATACTGGCAATAAGCACAGGAGGTCGACGGGCCGAAATATGGGGATTGTGTTGGAAGTGTGTTGACCTGCAAAATGGTTTTGTGACTTTTGAGGAAACAAAAAATGATGAACCCCGAAGCGTACCACTCGCAGGTCATGCGTTTGAATTGATGCTGGAACGCTCCAAAGTCCCCCGAATTGATACCGATCTTGTTTTTCCTTCACCAAAAAACCCGCAAAAACACTTTGATTTCAGGAAACCGTTTCAGATGGCCCTCAAAGCCGCACAGATTGAGGATTTCAGGTGGCATGACTTAAGACACTGTGCCGCCTCTTATCTTGTCATGGCAGGAGTGGACATGCGTACAGTAGCAGAGATTCTAGGGCACAAGACTTTGCAAATGACACAACGTTACACACACTTGAGTCCAGAGCATTTGAAGGATGCGGTGGCTAAGATGAATCTCAAAATATTTGGATAAGGTAGGCAAAATGAGTTGGAAAATTTACAGAGTTGTACCGCCCGATTTTGTTCTAAATAAACCGCAAACTTTTCAGTTTAGTATTGATCCGGAATCTATTAATGAAAATAATTTGTTTTTGGTAAGTCCCAAAGAAGAATCTGTAACTGACAGCCTAACCGCAAATGAACAAAAAGGAACTTTCATCTCACTTATTGAACTTGCAGAGGATAGTGGAAAAACTCCTTTGAATTTTCTCAGAAAATCAATCCGACTTAAGAGAGTGGTATTTGTGCGTTTGAAAGGACAAGGGAGACTGACTATTTTTGATGAAATTAATGCTGAAACAAAGGAAGCAACTTTGAAAGAAGTAGATTTGAAAGACCAACTTTGGGAACTGCCAGAGAGTGAACTAGAACAAATGTTGCTTGAACAACCCACAGAAGAAATCAAAAATGATGGTAGTCAACTTAGTTCAGAGAACCAATCAATTAACAAAACAAAAACCGAGCATATTGCTGCAGATGAAGATAATGGAGAACTGAAAAAAAGTTCCATTAAAGATTTTGAAAATATAAAAATTACAGGCAAAAGGAAACCCCACACCGCTTTTGCTGCGTATGCAAAAACGGAAATGAAAATGGAGAGAGATGACGCTTGGAAAGAATTGAAGGATTTGGCACAAGAATCAAAAGGTCAAACAGAAGTGAAGATGCCTGGTTGGGGTAAAACCTACCTAAGACGAGTTAGGTTAAAATCTGAAACAGAAATTTTGTTTTCACACGAACCTTTCGACTTTGACAAAGCTGAAAACCTGCCCAATTGGGTAAAAAGATTCACTCGTGGTCAATTTGATTCCAGTTGGACAGATTATAAGTAAATGTGGCATGTAGAAAACATGTAGAAAACATGTAGAAATGATTCCTACTTAACACATCTAACTGAATATATTAATGATTATGTATCTTTTTTATTGTAATTAACTCGCCTAAAATCATAAGCGTAACAGGCGATTTCCCGCCTTATCCTAAAACATTCAACAGGAATGCGCTATGAATACCTCACTAGAACAAGCTCAACAGATACCCGACAATCAAAAACCCCTAATCCCACTTGCTGACTTCCGGAAAAGTGGACGTTCGCCAATCGAAATGCACCATGCAATATTTCATCACAAGGAATCTTTGGTGGAGTATGGTGCTATTGTCAAATTTGGACGAAAGTGGCTTGTTAGCGAAGGCCATCTGTATCAATGGTTGAGAGAGGTGGGCCCAACCGCAGGAAGACCAAAACGACCAAACGAGATAAGAAATTAACACTTAATTCAATGGATACAAAATGGAAAAACAATTTGCCAGGTTAAACTCAACTTTACAGGAGTTGTTAATAAATCTTCGAGAAATGAATGAAAAACGATCTTCACAACTTAATTACATCCGCGATGAATCAGTGCGTGAAGTCCAAGAATGTCGAAACATAATCGAATCCTTGAATAAAGAAGAGACCGAACTCCAAGATCAAAAAGAAGAAGTTCAAAAGCATATTCGCGACAGAGAGATATTGTTGAACACGTTTTTTGAAGACGATTGCTTTGAACTTTTCAACTAGATAGAAATAAAAACTGTCAATAACCAAAGCCCAAACGTACAAAGGCCAGTCTCCGAACCGAAACGAAAGACCAGCCTTTGAACACATTGCCAAGAATTGAACCTTCAGAATATCCTATCTACCTGAAAGTCTCAAGGATTTGGCTACAGTTTCAGGAAATATAATGCAAGCAATTCGACTACCAGCTGTGTTTGCGAATGCAGAAAATTCTATGTTCAAAAATGCAGTATCACCAGATACAGCAACTGCCGTACAGCTTAACGCAATTCTTGGGGCAATTCAAAGTGATAAATACAAAGCACAGGTTGAAGCACTGAGAACGACTCTATCCGCAGGCGAAAAAATTAAATATGACGAAGATAAAAAAAAGCTGCCTGGATTAACTTTTTCAGGAACGTTCAAACGCAGGGACAACACCTCACTTTTGAAATATGTTCAACTTTTTCAGGCTGATTTTGATCATGTTGAAAATTTGGAAGAAGTCAGAGAAAAACTCAAAAGGATTCCGCATATTGTTTTTGTTTTCACGTCACCAAGCGGAGAAGGACTTAAGGCAGCATTTTGGGTTGATTGCCACCACGAATGGCATGAGTCAGGGTTTGATGCAATGAAGACCTATCTAAAAGAAAAGCACGGACTTTTGATTGACGAAACCTGCAAAAACCTAAGCCGTTTGTGTTTTGTCTCCCACGATCCAGAGCTCTGGACAAATCCCGAAGCAACACCTTTAAAACTTCCAAAATTGGAAATAGAAGAAAGCAATAAATGGTTGCCGGAATATTACAAGTCGATAAAAAACCCCTTTCCTGAACAAACACCTGAAGAAACCGCAGAACGTTTGCAGGATGCTCTTAAATATATAAGTGCTGAAACTTATAAAGATTGGATTCGTTATGGAGAGGCTATAAAAAACTGGAATGGACCAGGAGCATTTGATATTTGGCATAATTGGAGTGGAACTGCTAGCTCTTACAAGGACTTTACAGACTGCCAAAACACATGGGTTTATTTTAAGCCGCACACCATCGACGAAAAAGCTGTATTTAAGGCTGCTACGGAAGCTGGCTGGGAAATGGACCGTAAGAAAAAATACAAGGTAGTAGCAAAAAATGGGGTTTTTGAAAGAGCTGAAACCAAGTCGGTAGAATGGCAGAATCCTATACCACTAGTGAGGGAAGAAGAGGAAGCGCAGCCCTACCCTGTAGACGATTTGGGACCGATCATAGGCGAAGCCGTCAAAGAGTTCCAGAACTTCGGCAAACAACCTATTTCGATGGTTGGCAGCTCTGCGTTGGCTACAGCCTCACTGTGTTGCCAGGGGCTTGCTGATGTGTCCCGTGACAACCAAAACACCAGCCCCATCTCACTCTCGTTTTTGCCCATTGCTGAGAGTGGAGAACGCAAAACCAGCACAGACAAAGCATTCTCGAAATCACTGAGGGAATGGCAACGGGACAAAGCTGAAGAAATTAAAGATGAAGTTAGAAAATCTGTTGCTAAACACGCTGCATGGGAAGCAGAGCGTACTGGACTTTTGACCGCGATCCGTGAAGCAAAACGATCATCAAAACCTATCAATGGGAAATCATTGGACAGACTCAAAAATGATTTGGAAAGTCACGAATTAGACGAACCCGAAATATTATATCCTCCAAGACTATTTTTTGAAGATACCAATGCAGAAGCACTAGCATATTTTGCAGCAAAAGGTTATCCATCATTTTCACTTTGGTCAGACGAAGCAGGCCTGACCATTGGCAGTCATGGTATGAGAGATGACCGCATGATGGGATTTCTCGCACTGTTGAACCGACTGTGGGATGGCGGTGAGTTTGAGCCAAGTCGAAAAGTGGCAAAGACGGCCCCGATAATCGGTAGGCGTTGTACAGTTAATTTGATGTTGCAAAATTCAATTCTTCAACACTGGCAGGAAGCAGGAAAAGGCATGACCAGAGGTATTGGTGCATTTGCAAGGTTTTTAATACTGAAGCCCATTTCAACTATGGGAAGCCGTGAGTATCAAGAGCCACCAGAATCACTTCCAAAAATGGTTCGATTTCATAGCAGAGTACGTGAAATCATGCTTACACACCCTTTACCACTTAATGATCAAGGACAACTAAGACCACCAACGCTTAACATTTCACATGAAGCTAAACAAGAATGGATTAAACAATTCAACACAATCGAGTCTGCTTTGAAACCAAAGGGGATATTTTCTGATATTCCAGACTTTGCGAGCAAATTTGGGGAACAAGCCGCAAGAATTTCAGGAGTGTTACATATATTTGAAAACGGGCCAATAGGAAATATTGAATTAGAGACTATGCAAAGAGCTATCAGAATTGCTATTTGGCACATTTGGGAAGCAAATTTGATTTTCACCACTACAGCACTTCCACCAGAGTTTAAAGATGCGATACTTTTACTTGAATGGATAATGTCTCAATTCCAAAAATCGCAGAAATCGCAAGAATTGCAACTGACTCAAGTTTCAGTATTGCATGAAGGACCGAACCGATTACGGGCAAAAAAACTGAGAGACGCAGCATTGAGGGTGCTTGAAGATCATCAAATAGTACGTTTGGAGACCGTTAACCGACACAAGTTGATTAAAGTTAACCCTGCACTCACGAATTAGTACCGCTGCGATTTACGCTATTATTGCGATTCTTGTAGTAAAAAATGAGCTTAGAAAGCCACAAATCGCAGAAATCGCAGAAATCGCAACGTCAAGAGATATCAATCTGTAAAAAGGTACTTCCAGAGAATAAAAACGTTTGAGGGTTGTGCGTCGCAATCTCTTTCTAGGCATAGAAATTTTGAAAACTTCATGTTTCGCAAAACACCCCATAAACCCGCACAGTGCAAGCAAGACGACCATGACACCATAATAACGAAATTAGACATGAAAACGACACAGGCAGGTTTGGCGAGAATATGCGGCGTCACAAGGAATGCTATTTGGTACCGGATTCAGAAAGGACATTTGCGACCGGATGAAAACGGTTTGCTTGACGTTTCGAGAGCAAGACGAGCATTGAAACGAAGGGGTAGCAGAATCTTCATTCCGTATAACGAGAGAGAACTTCTTGAGATCGAAAAGCTGAAACTGCAAACCTACAAACTGAGAAAACAGATTGGCGTACTTGAAGGTAGCCTTGTACCAATCAATAAACTTGATGAGCTAATGACCGCTAGACGTTTAGATGTTTTCGAGATATTCAGGGAGCACATGATAGAGGATATATATTTGGAATTAGCAGAAGAAACAAGCGACCTTAAAATATACGGAAAACTTCTTCAGGCTTGTCAGGAAGCAGCGTATCAATTTTCCGAAACACAGAATATAAACCCAATATGAATTCAATTAGTTTGAAAGAAGCAGCTGCACGGCGTGGCGTGTCAGAAAGTAGAATTACACAATTAGCGAATGAAGCAGGCAGCGGAGTTTGGAGGGTGGAGCGTGGACGCTATTCATTCGATCCGCCACAAAACGGAATTAATTTTATAGCAGCAGCTGAGGAAGCACTTTATCAAGCCAGATGGTTAGCAGAAAAAGGCGAAACTGAAGAAGCGGAAAATATTTTTGAAATATTTTTACAAGCAGAAATAGACAATCCGCATAGATCACCAGGTGAAAGAGCAATTGCATTACTAAACCTTATTTGGTTTGAAGATACTCAACTACGTGAATTATCCGGATCCGCACCACCACCACAATCATTTTCAGAAGTTTTCAATAATTCAAAAAATATCGGTAAATTTTCACAAGAACAAATCGACTATTCTGTAAATCATACGCATCAAGATATAGGCATGTTTACACCTGACGACCGAACGGAATTGATAAATATATTGAAAAACAAATTTAACAAATTATTAGAGTTAAACGACAATAAAACAAAGTTGCCAAAATTAAGCAATGAGGCATGGCATTTGTTATTAATTGATATTTTTGGGGAGTTTAAAAAAGCTCGTGTAGAACGTGAAGGGAAGCCCCGCCTTGACTATATTGAACAGGCAGTTGAAATTGTAGATGAGTGTTTTCAGGGAATATAGAATTGAATATTGATTTAAACTGGATTATAGTTTGATACCAAAAAGTGAGGCTAATTTTTTATCATTTGTCGGCACATGAAAAAGACCCTCCCACAATCTTCCCAATTCTTGTAAAACATACAGATTCATGAGATATTTGGGGCTCTTCTAATCTACCAATATGAGTCCTATGAAACACATACTCAACCTCCTCTCCAGCAACACCACCAAAATGGTTCAGAGAATACACACGACAGCAATGGATAGAAGAAATCGCACCAGAATAATATGACATATACATCTTTTGGAGAGTACTTTGATGCTCAACGTAAACGGCAAATAGAGGCCATACAGAATAAAAATACACAACTATGGAAAGAGTGGAGAGAGGAATATGAAAAAAGAAAAGCTGGACGAATGGGGATATCCGATACATCTAGAATATAATTTTGAAAAACCTCAAAGTGATTTCGAAACACGAATCGCGCTAGTTATAGCATTCAGTTTAATAATAATAGGTATACTATATGGAAAACTTTAAAACACGAAAATTAGATGCATCTGATTATCACAAGGCTCATCCAAAGATGAAAGCTCTAGACAAAGTGTTAAGCGACTACACTTTGATGAAGGACAATTGCACTTGCACCGAAAAAGACTATGAGGAGTTCAAAATTGACATTCTGAACTCACTTTATTATCCGCAATAATCATATGGATCCTTATTTCATACGGACGAGAATCGTCTACGATATACAAAAACCTATTATTAAAGCTGTTATGGAATGGAAAAAGACTTTCACAGCAGGCGAGATGTCTTTAACTCTAAGAGAACTAAAATTTCGTTTATCTCAGGCAGACGTTATAAATGAAAATAAAGAAGAATATATGAAAGCAATAACTGAAGTCAAAAAAGAAGAAGTAAGAAAAGGAATAGATCATGCCCAAATATAACTTTGAGAATGCTACAGAGAAGAGAGAAGCAGATAAAGAACTAGGATAGGCGGCGATCTGAGCAGCCGGATTTTATCAATTTTTAGTATTTTGAGCTAGATTGGTTATTCAAGGGAGATAAACCGCTTACTCTTATCAATACACAAAGTAGTTAGAAGCATTTATGCCTAGAAGCTTCCTCAGATGGCGCCA
>LSNO01000114.1 GCA_002082305.1 SAR324 cluster bacterium SAR324-CTD7B | reverse complement strand
CATAAAATATTAACCAACTCTTTTAATTATTACAAATGAACTCAAAGCTTTTCAAAGGAACCTCTACCTATTTACTGGATTCCAAATTAAGTGAAGCGTTCCACATCGCACGCCTGCTGGAAAAACCACTCTTACTGGAAGGTGAGCCCGGAACAGGCAAAACAAAACTGGCGCAGGAATTTGCAAAACAAGAAGACCGTCCCTTATTTGAAGTTCCGATAACTTCGGAAAGCAAAGTTTCTCTCCTCGTTTCACGCTTCGATGAAGTTCAGCGCCTGATGGACACACAAGCTGCCGTAGCCAATGCGCAAATGAAGCAGGCTGGAATTGAGATGCAGATTGATACCGGCGGCCGTAAAGTGGACAATTTAGAAGAATACGTTCATTTGGGTCCGTTGGCACAAGCTTTCTCTACACCCGGATCGGTTTTGCTGCTGGATGAAATCGACAAGGCACCACGTGAACTTCCCAACAACCTTTTGTTTTTACTTTCCGAACGACGGATTGTTGTTCCGGAAACACAGCAAACAATTGCGTGTGAACCTGGAGGAATGCCGATAATTGTGATCACATCCAACCACGAACAGGATTTGCCTGCTCCTTTTATTCGGCGCTGTATCTACATGTATATCGAGTTTCCTCCTCCTGAAAGAATGCGGGAAATTGTCAGGATGCACCATCCTGGAGCAAATAAAAAAATAGTTGCGGCAGCAATTGAAATTTTCTATCAGCTGCGTGAGCTTGACTTGACACGGAAACCCTCAACCAGTGAAATTTTGGATTGGATTTCATATCTGGTTCAGACCAATGTTCTTGATTCTAAAGTTGTTGAAAGACTGAAAGGCGCTCAAACTCTGGTCAAACATCGAGACGACCGAGAACTATTGCGGGTAATTCAGGAAAAAGGGATTGAGTCTGCAACCAGTCGAAAATCACCAAACTGGTAAACTCTTTCCTGCTAAAACACTAAGACATGTTTCAAATAGGCTTCTACATTTTTATTTTTTTACTGGGAAGCATTCCTTTTGGTTTGTTGATAAGCTGCTACTGGCTAAAAATAGACATTCGCCGGCAGGGAAGCGGAAACATCGGCATGACAAATGTCATGCGGGTTGGTGGAAAATTGCCTGGAATTTTGACCTTTTTGCTGGATTTTGCTAAAGGCAGCCTTGCTGTTTTCCTGGCCCAAACAGTTTTTTCCGCTTCTGAAATAGAACCGGGAAATCGGCTAATTTTTCTCAGTATCACCGGTGTTGTAGTCGTTTGCGGACATGTTTTTTCTGTTTTTCTCCGTTTTAAAGGCGGCAAAGGAATTTCAACTTTGTTTGGAGTTCTAACAATTTTGGAGCTAAATGTCGGCATCTGTGCGGCTCTCGTATGGGCCGGAATGTTTTGTTGGAAACGCATCTCCAGTCTTTCCGCAATTTCCATGCTGGCAGTCCTTCCATGGTTATTTCTACTTATTCCCTGGTTACAAAATGAACCCCCTGTTTGGACTATGTTTTTTATTTTCCTTCTGTTATCATCACTGCTGATCTTCAAGCATCGTGAAAATATTCAGCGTCTGCTCAAAGGCCAGGAAGGACAGCTGAGTTCCAATAACAAATCCTGAGAAACATTTTTCGAAAAGACCATCAATGAATCCACTCGCTCCTTTATTATTTTTCTTTGGTAAAGACATGTTCCGGCACGTTATCCTCTTTTCAGGGATTTCACTCATTGCCTGGTTTTTGACACTCGGCGGATTTTTCTGGGGCGGATATTTGTTGTGGATTTCACTTATTTTAATTGCCACATTAATCATTTGGCGCGCAGGTGATTTTTTCTCTCCGGCAGCAACTTATATCCAGGATAAACACGATATCCCGCAATCGATTAAAGCCGCGGTAATAGATGCAATCGCAAGTTCCTTTCCGGAGTTTTGTGTCGCCATTATTGCTGTAATTCTGATTGGACGGGCAGAGATTGGCATTTCACTATCGTGGGATCCGCACTTTATAATGTGCTGGTTATTCCTGCTGCGGCAGGACTGGTCGCCGCAAGTCCAATGGTAATCAGTCGCGAAGTAGTCTGGCGTGATAATATTTATTATCTTGGTGTGGTTCTTTTGCTCGGTGCAATGCTCTGGCAGTTTCCCAATGAATGGGGTGCGGGTGTAGCTGTTGTTTTTTTGCTGGCCTATCTAGGTTATGTATTTCTTCTTCAAAGGGACTTCAAAAAAGCAAAAAAGCAAAAAGCAGATTCTCCGGAAACCGAAGTAATGAAAACTGAAGTTGACGAAGATGATGAGCTGGAACTAACATCCGAAAAAAAGGCATGGATGTGGATCATCGGCATGATGATTGTGATGGGAGGAGCATCTCACCTTCTTGTTGAATCTTCCCTGGCACTTGGTGACATGTTGGGAATTGACGGAGTTATCATGGGATTTGTTGTGATTGCAGCAGGAACATCAGTACCCGATACAGCTCTCTCGGTAATAAGTGCGAGGAAAGGACAGTACGACGCAGCGGTTTCCAATGTATTCGGCAGCAACATTTTCGACATCTGCATATGTTTAAGCATTCCAGTTTTGCTGGCACTCGCCATTAGTGGAGAACCAACCAGCATTGATCTTCCGCAATTGGGACTGATCTGGAGCCTGATAGGTGCCACATTTTTGGCCGTCTATTTCTTTTGGAGCAATAATTATACTCTTACCAAATTAAAAGCCGGTATGATGGGTATCCTCTACCTGCTAATTATTTTAATTTCCTTTACGTTTTAGTTTAGTTCAAAAAGCAGAAACTCGCTCGATCTGGAGGAACGAATCTTCACAACGCTTTCCTCACTGACAGCCGCACCGTCTCCAGCTTGCAACTTAGTTCCGTTCAGTAAAAGTTCTCCACTCACAATCTGCACCCACGCATGTTTCTTTACCTCCAACGGATGCTCAATCTCCTGGTTGTCAAATAAATTCCCCATGTAGAGCAATGCGTCGGCATGCATTGTGAGAACCCCTCCTTTTCCTTCAGGTGACGACAGCAAACCCAGCTTTCCGGGTTTAACAACATCACGCACAAATTTTTGTGTGTACTCCGGCACAATTCCGTTTTTTCCCGGTTCAATCCAAATCTGAAGTACATGTGCTTCTGCTGAATCTGAGGCGTTATACTCGCTGTGGCGAATTCCGGTTCCGGCACTCATGTGCTGGATTTCACCCAGACGAATCACGTCGCAATTACCCATACTGTCTTTATGCTCCAGCGCACCGGAAATCATGTAAGTGATAATTTCCATGTCTTGATGACCGTGAGTTGGGAACCCACGGCCGGGAGCGATCTTGTCTTCATTGATCACTCGTAAATTTCGGAAACCCATGAAACTCGGGTCGTAGTAACTACCAAACGAAAAGCTGTGCCGTGTGTCCAGCCAGGTGAATTGTACATGACCACGCTCTTCTGATTTGCGAATCTTAAGCATAATTTTCCTGGTTCTCTCAATGTTTACGAAAGGCGCTGTACTTTAATTAAATCCCAAAATTTAATCCCAGGCACAAATAAAAAACCACTTCACTTAACTGCTGAGTTGCGCCCAGGCAGTCACCTGTCACTCCTCCAAGTTTGCGCTTAAAATAAACTAATGATAGCCACCAGACCAGTGCGACTGCCAGCAATCCCATCCAGACCTGGTTACCGATAAACAATAATGGCAACAAGCCGAAAACAGCATTTATAATTAAATCAACCCCTGAAAACTCAGTCATAGATCCGGATTTGCTCTTTGCCGGATCCTGCACATAGCTTGCAAAACGGAGCTGTGAAATTGAGACAAAACGGCTAAATGCATGGCCTGCAATCCAAACCCAGGGCAAAATTTCGGTTTCAATTTGTAAAAGCGCAAAAAATTTCAGCAGCACCACGAATACTAAACCAAGTGCTCCATAAGTTCCAATCCGGGAATCCTTCATTATCCGCAGCCGCTCTTCTGCGTTCCATCCGCCACCGAGTCCGTCGCACGTATCGGCAAATCCATCTTCGTGTAAGGCACCGGTCAGCAAAACCGCGGTTGCCATTCCCAGCAAAACTGCAATCGGCAAAGTGCCATCCGTTGATGTGCCCGACGATACTGAAAACAGCATTTGAGTCAGCATCCAAACTGCTGCACTTGCTCCCCCAACAAAACAGCCCACAAGTGAAAAATAGCGCGAGGAATGGTTACTCTCTTTAGCATACCAACCTGAAGGGAGCGGAATCCTGCTGTAAAAGATAAAGGCACCAACTATGCGCCGAATTTCCTGTCTTAAGCTATTCACCATCAGTTCGGTCACTAACACCTGCAGATTCAAAGGATGCCATTTGATTTAGAAAAGCGACTGCTGACTGCAAAAGCGGAAAAGCGACTGCGGCCCCAGTTCCTTCACCAAGACGCATTCCTAATGAAAGCAAAGGTTCCGCCTGCAAAAATTTTAACATTTCACTATGTCCCTGTTCATCAGACTGATGAGTAAAAACGGCATATTGCTGAATTTCCGGGACAATTCTGGAAGCAGCAAGAAAAGCAGAGCCGGCGATAAAACCGTCAATCAGTAAAATCCGTCCCAATACGGCTGATTCCAGCATTGCCCCAACCATCATCACAATTTCAAAACCTCCAAAAGTCGCTAACACTTCATGCGGTTCATCTATTTTGTCGTGCTGATCCAATGCTTTCTGAAGAATTTTCCGCTTCCGTACAAGTCCGGAATCATCGAGTCCTGTCCCTTTTCCAACACAGTCTTCAAGAGGCAAGCCCGTATAACGCTGCATCAGCGCAGCAGCAGAGGAGGTATTGCCAATTCCCATCTCACCAAAACCAATTACGTTGCAATCTGGATCCGGAATCGTTCGACTCAACTCAGCGCCTTTGTTCAATGCCTGCTCACATTCTTCAGCACTCATTGCCGGAGTTTTGGAAAAGTTTTTTGTTCCCCGCCCTATTTTTGCTGCAACCAAATCCGGATGTTCCGGTAAATCTCCATTTACGCCTGCATCCACCACATGCAAACTAAGATTGTGTTGTCTGCAATATACATTTATGGCGGCACCTCCGTTGAGAAAATTTAGCACCATTTGCGCAGTAACTTCCTGGGGAAATGGACTAACACCTTCTTCAGTAATTCCGTGGTCACCGGCAAAAACCAGGATGGTCGGACTTTTCAGTTCAGGAGTCAGCGTGTTTTGAATTTTACCAACTTGTAAGGCCAGCGTTTCCAACCTGCCCAGCGAACCTGGAGGTTTTGTTTTAGTGTCAATTTTTTGCTGCAGTGCTTCATTCAATGCAAGAGAAACTGAAGGTATTAAAAAAGATGTCATCTTACATTTTTTACTTTTTTAGTGAGTTTATGGACGTGATTATTGCATGATGCAATCGAAAATAGTTTTCTCGCCTCGCTCGAAATGACACGTTTTAAAGGCTTTTTACAAGACCATCATTACATAAGTAACCAGTATATATTTGTTGCTCAACTAATCAATCTCATTCTAAAATGGTATTGCTCCAAAACAAAAAAACAGCACTTTGTTTCAGTTTATTTTGAAAGACTTGAAAACTATTGTCGCAAATTCTATGCTCTCAATATAAAAATCTTTAATTGAAATTCAGTAAATTCTGTTCAAAAATATAATCAAAAACCAGATTTGAAAATTTGGCTAAAAAACCCACTAAGCATTCTTGCAGAAAATGCCGGAGGCGGTATTCTGCTTGAGGGAGCACGCATCATCGAATTGATTCCTTCCGGAAAGCAGCCTTCATCTGAATATGATTCTGTTTTTGATGCCAGTTGTCACGTCATCCTTCCGGGATTGATCAACCTGCATCATCATTTTTACCAAACCCTCACCCGTGTTTATCCTCAGGCACTGAACAAAGAACTATTTCCATGGCTCAAAACACTTTATCCGCTTTGGGCCGGAATAACTCCGGAAGCACTGCGAATGGCAACACGCCTTGCGCTGGCTGAATTGCTGCTTTCCGGCTGTACCACCGCCTCAGATCAGCATTATGTTTTTCCCGCAGGACTGGAAAATGCCATAGATTTGCAAGTGGAAGAAGCACAAAATTTGGGAATCCGCATGGTGCTTTGTCGAGGATCCATGGACCGCTCAGAAAAAGACGGAGGCTTGCCTCCGGATTCTGTCGTGCAGACATGTGATGAAATATTGGCTGACAGTGAACGCCTGATTCAGCAGTATCATAACCCTGAGGAAGGGGCAATGACTCAAATCGCACTCGCTCCCTGTTCACCCTTTTCAGTTTCAGAAACAGTAATGCGTGAAAGCGCAAAGCTTGCAGAAAAAAATAACGTTCTGCTACACACCCATCTTGCTGAAACAGAAGATGAAAACAGTTTTTGTCTGGAAACAATCGGCTGCCGACCCTTGGAATATCTGGAACAGGTCGGCTGGTTAAACAATGGAACCTGGCTGGCACACGGTATTCATTTTACGGATGAAGAAATTCAAAAACTTGCTGCCACAAAAACCGGAATCTCGCATTGTCCCTCTTCGAATATGGTGCTCTCGTCCGGAGTCTGCCGGGTTATGGATTTGGAGAAAGCCGGAGTCCCCGTTGGATTGGGCGTCGACGGTTCTGCTTCAAATGATTCTTCAAATTTAATGCAGGAAGTCCGGCAGGCTTTTTTACTTCAGCGACTTCAGCATGGATCTAAAGTCACTCATTTGGATGCGTTGCGCTGGGCTACCGAAGGCGGTGCAAATGTTTTGCGGCGTCCTGAACTGGGACGAATCGCGGAAGGAATGCAGGCAGACCTCGCACTGTTTAAATTGGACGAATTACGATTTTCCGGAAACGGTGATCCTCTGGCTGCACTCGTGATTTGCGGTGCTCACCAAGCTGATCGTGTGATGGTGGCCGGAAAATGGATTGTGGAAGACGGACAAATTCTAGGACTTGATTTAGAGCAACTCCAAGCGCAACACCACAGGGAAGCTAAACGCCTGCAGGAAAAGTGACATCAATTGTCTATAAAGCCCAATAATGAACTAACTGACAAATTTATAAAAAGTTGTCATTCAGGGCGAAGTGTAGCGAAGACACGGAATCCAAATGAACTAAAAGGCATAATCGAAACATATTGTCATTCAGGGCGAAGTGTAGCGAAGACACGGAATCCAGGGGTTCTTTTTAAAATCTTATCCTTATCACTAGCGGTTTAGCATTTATTCAAACAGAGCCAGAACATTTTCAGGAGGACGGCCGATCACTGCTCCCTTTTCAGAAATTACAATTGGTCTTTCGATCAAGACAGGATTCTCTGTCATGATGCTCAGCCACTGATCATGAGTCAAATTATCCTCTGCCGATATACCCAGTTCTATAGCTTTTCCTTCCTTAAACCGTACCAGTTCTGACGGTCGAATCTTCAATTTGTTGATGATCTCCTTCAACTCATCTTTCGTAGGTGGATTCTTCAAGTACTCAATAATTTTAGGTTCAACACCATTACTGTTCAGAATTTCCAATGTAGCTTTGCATTTACTGCACTTTGGATTGTGGTAGATGGTGTAAGTCATATGTTTATTTTATTGCAATGTTATAAATAAGATATGGTTAAGAAAAAAGCTTTATTAGTTAGGAATGTTTGATGACTTTATTGTTAAGAAACTGTATTCAATTGACTGCATGGTGACTACTCACATTCACCTGCAAAATCTGTTTTTCTTTGATTCCCAATACCAGAGTAATTCTGTATTGCAGGAAATGGGAACATAATGGAGCAAAGTAAGTGTACCACGCAAGGCATAAAGGCTTAAAGAAGGATGATTTGGGTTTACCTGTCGCAACTCCAACGAGCAAATTATCCGTTTTATTTCTTTATTCCACCTCCCCCTGAATTTCCAGTATTGCAGATTCGAGTGCCTCCAGAGTTTCCGGATCTGCGTTTTCCCACATTTCCCGTTCGTTAGCTTCAAGCAGACGTTGGGAGGCATCTCTCAAAGCGAGGGGGTTGTGTTCCCGGAAGAATTTTTGCTGTTCCGGATCGAGCAGAAGTTTCTGGGCGACTTCTTCGTATTGATAATCTGCAACAATATCGCAGGTTGCATCGTAGCCAAACAGATAATCGACTGTGGCCGCCATTTCAAATGCACCTTTGTATCCGTGTTCGCGCATTGATTCCAGCCATTTTGGATTGAGAACACGGCTCCGGAAAACACGGTTGAATTCTTCCTTGAGTGTGCGGATTTTTATTTTTTCAGGATTGCTCGAATCGCCGTGATAAGTTGCGGGAGTGGAACCTTTTATTTCTGTGACGGCCGCCTGTAGTCCTCCCTGAAACTGAAAATAATCATCCGAATCCAGAATATCGTGTTCACGGTTATCCTGATTTTGATGCACGATTTCCACAGAGCTCAGCCGCTCACGCAACAAATTAATTTCCTCAGAACTCGTACCATCGGAAGCATAAGCATGGCCGCCCCATTTCAAAAATACTTCAGTTAAATCGCCACGGGTTTCCCAGTTTCCTGCGTCAATCAATGGTAAAAGTCCGGTTCCGTATGCTCCAGGTCCAGAACTAAAAACCCGTAATTCCGCCAGCCGTTTAGCGTTTTCCGCGGAAACTCCGGTAATTTGCAAACGCTCTTGATCTTCCAGCCATGCTGCCCGTACCGGATTCATTTCCTCTGGTTCATCAAGTTCTGCCAAACGCTTTGGTACAGTCGAAAGCAAACGCATCACGTCACCAAAGGAGTCCCGGAACATTCCGGAAACCCGCAAAACGACATCCACCCGCGGTCGACCCAAAACTGAAAGAGGCATAATTTCAAAATCAACTACACGCCCTGAAACCGGTTCCCAAACCGGTTCGCAACCCCAAAGCGCCAAAGCCTGGGCGATGTCATCGCCGCCGGTACGCATATTCGATGTTCCCCAAATCACAAGGGCTGTAGTTTTCGGGAATTCGCCGTGATCTGAACGGTAGCGTTCAATCAATTCTTCGGCCAAAGCCTGTCCGCAGCGCCAGGCAGTCTGCGTTGGAATCACACGCGGATCGACTGAATAAAAATTGCGTCCGGTCGGCAAAACGTCAATCCGCCCTCTTGTTGGTGCGCCGGACGGTCCCGGACTGACAAAACGTCCCTCCAAAGCCAAAGCCAAACTCCGGGTTTCCTCTGCACAACGCAAAAAACGCGGCAATAAAGTTTCGTGCAGCCAGCGGCGAAGTTTTTGAATTCCTTCGTTTTCCGGGAATGTAAGCGGTACATCTGCGCTTCCGGATAATTCGTGTCGTGTTTGTTCGTAATTCACCCAATTTCTCGCCAATTCTTCAATTTCATCACGTCCCCGAATCGAAAGCGTGTCGAGGTCAAAATCCGGTTCTTTTCCCAAAAGTGCCTGCAGCAAACCCGGACGTTCCACAGAGGGCATCCGCAGCAGACTCAGCAGAAAATCAGTTCGTTTTTCGCCTTCCGGAAGTTGTCCGAAAATGTGCAAACCGGAACGAATTTGACTTTCTTTCAACTCACAAAGGTGGCTGCTGAGCGCATTCAAGGGATCATCGTCCTCCGGAAGTTCCTCACTCCACTCCGCGTGTTCCAGCAGATGCTCAATTTCATGTTCGAGTTCATGTGCGCGTTCCGGATACAGCGTTTCGCAATGGGCATGCTCTTCCAGCAGACGCTCCGCTTTGTCCAGTTCTTCGTAAAGTCCGGCACGGGTCAAAGGCGGGGTGAGGTGATCGACAATTACGGCAGACGAACGGCGTTTAGCCTGTGCGCCTTCACCCGGATCGTTGACTATGAAAGGGTACAAATTTGGTAAAGTTTTCAATGCAATTTGCGGAAAATCATCTGACCCCAAGGCTACGCTCCTTCCGGGCAGCCATTCCAAATTACCGTGTTTTCCAAAATGGATAACGGCATGTGCGTCAAAATCCTCACGAATCCACTGATAAAACGCCAGGTATTCTGGTGGAGGAGACAAAGCGGGATCGTGATAAATCGCCTGAGTCTGCAAACCAAATCCCCGCTGCGGCTGGATGCCGATGAAAATGTTTCCAAAACGTTTTCCGGCAACAGGAACGGAATCCGCAACTTCATGCGTCCATTGTTTAGCCAAAGTTGCTTGACTTACTTCCTGCAAAGCACCGATCATTTCAAATAATCGTTCGCGGGAAATGCCTTGTTCCGGTGTTTTTCCATAACTCATTTCCGCATCGTTGGTGATTCCTGCCTGCAGAATGCGGATCAGTTCGTCACCGGTTTCTGGGATTTTTTCTTCCAAATTTTCTACGGTAGCTCCAGACTCCGCTCTGGAAACACTGGTAGCACCGGTCTCCGTTCCGGGGAAAGATGAAATGCAGTATCCGCGTTTATCTAAATCTTTCAAAAAAGCAATTACGCTGGCCGGTGTATCAAGTCCAACTCCGTTTCCAAGGCGGCTGTCTTTGTTTGGATAATTTGCCAGAATAATTGCCACTCGTTTTTCCGCATTAGCTGTTCGGCGCAAACGTACCCAATTTGCAGTAAGCTCAGCTACATGCTCAATTTGTTTTGCATCCGGAGCCAAACGTTTCGAACGAAACTCCAATTCAGGTGCTGCCTCCTGTTCCTGTTTAAAACCGACTACAGTACTGAAAAGCCGCCCGTCTGTTTCCGGAAGTACAACAGACATTGCTGCATTAGAGGCAGAAAAACCGCGTGGATTTTGCAGCCAAGCTTCTCGATCCTCAGTGGAAGTCGGTACCTGAATTACTGGACAATTCAGTCTTTCCAAAAAAGAAATACGAGTCTTACTCCCCTCATCCATGCCTCCTCCGGAAGGTCCGGTGCCGATCGAAAAACTCTGCATGGTCAAAATCGCGTCCGGAGGCTCCATTTCAGCTTTTCGCAGCAACTCCTCCTGCGATTCAATTTCACGCAACGAATAGGCATAAAATCCCGATACTTCCAAGCCCTGTTTGTTTAAGGCCTCAGTCAAAGCCTCAACCACGGCCATGTCACCCGTTTGCTGCAAAGCACGATAAAAGGTAATCCAAACCC
The DNA here is from genome assembly GCA_002082305.1 of SAR324 cluster bacterium SAR324-CTD7B. GTDB lineage: Bacteria > SAR324 > SAR324 > SAR324 > NAC60-12 > Arctic96AD-7. The sequence goes on along the minus strand of LSNO01000114.1, from coordinate 62,111 downwards.
GACCAATTTTTGATTTTTGATTTCTTTTTCCTGATTTATCTTTTAGCCACCCAAAAGTTGGAATTTTCAAAGCTTCCGGAAACCCCCCAGTTTTATTTTCCAGTAGCAATTCCACCGCCTCAGCTGCAAGTTCCATGTTGTCGATTCCACCTTCATGGAAATATGAAAACATTTGACGCACCAGCGGTTCTGCGTAATCATTGAAATTCATCAACTCCGGATCCCATTCATCAGTTCCGGGTAGCACTAGAATCCGTGTTTTTGCACCGTGACTCTTGATGTGAAGGATTTCGTCCAGCATATGCGGGAAATAGCCGTATCCACCGTGCAAACGAAATATTGCCAACTTGGCTTTGCACAAAACATTATCCGCATAATGCTCTGCAGCCGCAGGATGTTGAAGCGGATTGGCCTGCATCAAACGCAGTGTAAGTCTCGCTTTTTTCCGGAATCGTTTGCCCCAAACCTGGGCCAGTCCGGAAAGCTCGGTATCAGCAGTACTTATGAATAAAATATCGGCTGGTGTTTGACGGACTGATTCAAGTTTTTTTTCGGAGTCCAAGTCTCCCGGTTTGGTGGCAATTCTGTGCATTTAATTCCAATTCCAATCAGGCTTACTTTTTCCCGGCTGCCACAAGGTTTCCTTTTCGCCAAGGGTTTCTGTGACCCAGCGCCCGGCGACAAAAAGGAAATCGGAAAGACGGTTTATGTATTTGATAATTTCTGGACTCACCAAATCAATTTGCTTGAGTTTGAGAATATCTCGCTCGGCCCTTCTACAAACTGTACGTGCAAGGTGCAAAAAAGCATTGAGCGACGTTCCGCCGGGCAGGATAAAACTTTTCAGTGGTTGAAGTTCATCGTTCATCGCATCAATTATTTCCTCAAGCCATTCCGCGTCTTCCGCCTGTAAAGTGATTTGCCCCACATATTCATCACCTGGAAGAGTTGCCAATTCGGAACCCATGTCAAAGAGTTTTTGCTGAATTGCTTCCAAAATAAGTTCCAGTTTGTCCCTTCGTTTTGATGCATCCTTTTGCACAAGAAAACTTAATACAATTCCCAAGACACTGTTCAATTCATCAACGCTTCCATAAGCTTCAATACGCGGATGATCTTTGGGAAGCCGCTTTCCTCCCACGAGTCCGGTCTGACCTGTATCTCCGGTACGAGTATAAACTTTTGTAATTTTTACCATGATTTTATGTGAGCTAACTTGTTTTCATTTGTTTTGCGAGAAATTGATAAGCAGGGTCTCCTGAATTTTCCAAATTTCGTTTCAGACTAGCCTGGTCTTCAGCCGATCTGTTTTGACCAACTTTTTCTTTTCCCTCCCACTTTTCAACCTTCAACTCAAAACCAATAATCGCATTTACCATTTTTCGAATTTTTGAATTAGACCAGTCTGCCCGCCATGGAGATTTTGCACCCGCTTCATGTTCTATGGTCAATTTATCCACCAGTTTCATCAATTCTTCCTCGTTTTCAATTTTCCGCAAAGTTCCAATTGCATGCACTGCAGTGTAATTCCAGGTTGGAACATTATCTTTTGCGGCATACCAGCGAGGCGAAATGTAACCGTTTGTTCCTAAAAAAACTGCAACCGCGTTTTCTCTGTTCTCGAGTCCCTTAGCATGTGGGTTTGCCTTAGACAAATGAAGATTGATCGAGTCATTCCCCGCATCATCTGTCAGAAGCTGCATCGGTAAGTGAGTCACTTGCGGGACTTGTTTGCCATTTGTCAGTAGAGCCCCAAACGGATGTGCCATCACAAAAGTTCGAATTTCAGCCGTGTCGTTCATCTTGAAGTGTGCTGGTATGTACATATTTCCCTTTTTATAGTTTTTTGTTGTTTTTCGAAATTAACTGCCTCAAGCTAATCCATCCATTTTAAAAATTCACGTAAAGACACCACTTCACCAACCACAATTATAGCAGGCGGTTCAAGTCCGTGTTTTTCAACATCTACCGCACAAGTCCCGAGCTTGGTTTCTAAAACACGCTGATCTGGTAAACTGGCCTGAGTTATTACTGCAACCGGTTCTTCTGTAGAACGACCGTTCCGCATCAGGCGAACTGCAATCTCACCAAGATATTTCATCGCCATATACATCACGATCACTGGTGATCCTTGTGCTATCGCATCCCAATTGTGCCTTTCAGGAAGTTCACCTGCCATTCCATGTCCAGTGATGAACGTGACTGCCGAATTAATATCACGATGCGTAAGAGGAATTCCAGCATAGGCTAGACCTCCTATTCCAGCCGAAATTCCCGGAATAATCCGGAAAGGAATTTTAGCATTAGCCAAACACAAAGCTTCCTCACCACCTCTCCCAAATACAAACGGGTCTCCTCCCTTGAGTCGTAAAACGCGCTTGCCCTGTTCTGCCAATTCTACAAGACGTAGAGAAATATCTCTTTGTTTAGCAGAAGGTTTACCTCCACGTTTGCCGGCATATTCAAGCTCGCAATCTCCTGAAACCAAATCTAGAATTTCTTTCCCAACCAGGGCATCATAAACCAGCACATCGGCTTGTCGCAGTGCATTTAAAGCATGAAGTGTTAGCAATCCTGCATCACCGGGACCAGCCCCTGCTAACCAAACCCATCCCGGTTCAAACTTTGGTAATTCAAAAGGAAGTGCTTGCAAAATATTTTTGCTCTGAAAAAATTTTCAAAATGCGTTACAGTCATAAAATTGTATCTTTTTCGCTTGTGACAGAATAACAGGATAAACAAGATTTTTACAGCTAAGATTCTATTGCGCCATGATTGATAAACCTTCCGGAGCGCTCCGGCGCGGCTGGACCACAGGAGCCTGTGCTACTGCTGCAACAAAAGCAGCTTTAACTTCGCTGATAACCGGTGATTTGTCGAATTCTGTCAGCATCATTTTACCCAAAGGCGAGCAGCCGGAATTTGCACTGAGCCACACAGAACTTGGAACAGATTTTTCAACTGCTGCTATTATCAAAGATGCTGGTGACGACCCGGACGTGACACATGGTGCTGAAATCAGCGTTACTGTAAGAAATGGAATTCCGGGATCAGGAGTAGTATTCAAGGCCGGTTCCGGAGTGGGTACAGTGACGAAAGCAGGACTTGCGCTGGAAATCGGAGAACCGGCAATCAATCCAGTTCCCCGGCAAATGATGTGCGCTGTTGTCTCCGAAATTGCTGAAACATTTAATCATTCCGGAGACATTGTACTGACGATTTCCGTTTCCGGTGGTGAAGAATTAGCTAAAAAAACGTGGAACCCACGACTCGGCATTTTAGGAGGAATTTCGATTTTGGGCACAACCGGCATTGTCATTCCTTATTCCTGTTCCGCCTGGATTCATTCTATTCATCGTGGAATTGATGTCGCTCGGGCAAACGGAATGCAGCACGTCGCCGGATGTACCGGTTCCACCAGCGAAAAATTAGTGCAAAACCATTACAGACTTCCGGACGAAGCCATGCTTGATATGGGAGATTTTGTGGGCGGCTTACTTAATTATTTTCGAAAACATCCTTTGCCGAAACTCACTATCGGAGGTGGATTTGGGAAACTCACCAAGTTGGCACAAGGTCATCTTGATTTACACTCCGGACGCAGTCAGGTGGATTTTTTGCAGTTGGCAGAACAACTGAAAAGACTTGGTGCAAATGAAAAACTATGCGAGAAAACCAAAACTGCCAACACTGCGAATGAAGTCCTTAAACTGGCACAAAACGCAGGACTGCCGCTTGCGGATAGAATCGCAGAACAAGCCTGTATTGTTGTTCGAAAAGCGTTACGTAAAACAGAAACTCAAATCAATATTCTAGTGATTTCCAGAACATCCGGTGCAAAGCTCCAAGGGGAACTCGTTGGAGAGGCCGAAAACAATGCCTGAAAAACTCCTGATCCTGGGTGGGACACGTGAAGCCTACGAACTGGCTGAGCGCCTGGTTTCGCAATTTTCTCCGGAACAGTTGACTGTCATCAGTTCTCTGGCCGGAGTCACCGAACATCCGAGACAACCTGCAGGAGAAGTACGGATCGGAGGCTTTTCCGATACAACTGGTACGGGCGGTAAGTCTGGACTGCAAAATTATTTGCTGCAGGAAAAAATTTCGTTACTTGTCAATGCCACCCATCCCTATGCCGCACAAATCAGTGAAAATGCACTCGCGGCGGCAACGGAACTCCAAATACCCTTTTTGCGCATGACCCGCCCACCCTGGGTGAAACAACCCGGAGATCAGTGGATCGAGGTTCCGGATTTGGCAGCCGCCGCAGAATATTTAAAAACCGAATTTGAAATTTCGAACTCCGATTTATCAGGGGCCACAGTTTTTTTGACGACTGGGAATCGAGGTTTAGAGCTTTTTGAGCAGTGTAAAAGATGTAATTTTGTGGTGCGTACAGTGGATGTTCCGAAACTCGATAAATCCGCCTCCGTGATTTCCGCTTGGTCGGATGCGACTTTTTTGCAGGAGCGGGGACCATTCACTTTGGAAAACGAACTCAACCTGTTTCGCCAACATGCCATCACCCTGCTTGTCACCAAGAACAGCGGCGGTGATTCAACCTACGCAAAAATTGAAGCTGCAAGGAAAATGGGAATTCCTGTTTTGATTGTGGAAAGACCGCAGCTTAAACCATCAGATGTTTGCAGTACAGTTGCTGAGGTGATGAACTTTGTACTTAGACACAGCACAAAATGAAAAAATCAGGTTTTAAGCTTGGACTTTACAGTTAATTCATCAGATCAAAATGTGAATTCAAAAATCTAATCCCGTACTTGTAAAACTCGAAATAGTGCCGGCAAAAGCAATAAATCGGCAATCAGGGCTGAAAAAATGGAGATAACAGCAAGAATGCTGAAACGTGAAACTCCAACGTGACTGACCATGATGAAGCAAACGAAAATGGTCATTAGTATCAGCGTGGTGAAAACAATCGCCTGTCCGACTTCGCTGAGAGTGGATTGGATTGCTTCGTTAATGCTTGCTCCGCGGAGCACTGATAGTCGGTAGTGCGTGATAAAATGAATAGTATCGTCCACTGCAACTCCTATGATAATCGGTGCTGTCAACAGAGTGGTAGTGTCCAATTTAAAACCAAACCAGCCCATCAGTCCAAATACGGTCAACATCGGGAATGTATTAGGCACAACTGCCACCAGTCCGAGTTTCAGTGATCCGAAAATGCCAACCATAATCAACGAAATGATCATAAATGCCAATCCAAAACTGCGTATCTGAGACCAGCTGATTGCGTCAAAAATACGGGCCCAGGCACCGATACCACCAGTTACTGTCATCTTAAGCCCAGGATATTTTTCCTTTAGAGGAACGAGAATCCGTTCGACCTCGGGCTGGATAACTTTCAGAAGTTCAACCGATTTTTTCGATCCAATGGTTTTCAGTGAAACACTCATTCTCGCATTGCTGTAATCCAGTGAAACCATGCGTTCCAGATCTTCATAATCCCCTCCTTCAATAAGCACCAGCAATTGTGACACAAGATCCGGATCCTCGGGAATCGTATAGGCCTCCTCTCTGTTATCCATCAGCTTTCGATGAGTCTGCTTGAGCTGGTTGTTAAGCGTCCAGTTATGAGTCACCAGTTCCGGATAAACTGTCTGAAGCCATTGTTTAACTGATTCAAGTGTAAGAAGTACTTCTGGATCCCGGAAAGCTCCTTCAGTTTCAGTTTCAATCAGGATTTCCATGTTACTAACCCCAAGAAACTGCTCATCCATCAGATTGATAGTTTGGCGAACCGGTGATTCAGGCGAATAATATTCAGAAAAAACTGTATCAATTTCAATTCGTAAGATACCCAATATCAGCAAAATTCCGCTGGCAGCAAAAAAGAAAATCACGAATTTAGGATAATTAAAACTCAGTTTATTAACCCCCTGCAGCAGGCCCTGTACAAAACTCAGAATCATGGTGACTTTAGGTTTTTTGGCGGTTATGGAAGGTCGCGGAGGGAACCAGTTCAACAGGACAGGAAGTAAAATAATTGTCAGCACGAAAGCAAAGATCACCCCGATACCTCCCAGCAGTCCCATCGTCTGTATCACCCGCAGCTTGATGAAAAAGAGAGACATGATACCGATGGCAGTAGTTATGCTGGTCAGCAGGCAGGCCAGCGCAGTTTTGCTGAAAACAGAACGCATTACTTCTCTGTGATGCTGTCCCTGCTGATGAAAAAACAGGTAGCCGGACATTACGTGTACCACGTCGGCAATTGCGGCAACGCTGACCAGTCCGAATGCAATGTAAAGTGAAAGATCGATGGGCCATCCTGTCCAGCCTGCCAGTCCTAGAATACCAACAATGCTTGACACAAAGATAATGATCGGCCAGATCACCGCTCGTAGTGAACCCAGCAACAGATATGTCAGCAGAAGACTTAAGAGGAGTGAGATGACCAGTGCCCGCTGATATTCAACTGCCCAGACGTCGTTCTGATAGAATGCACCCCAGCTGGGATGCATGAACACGAGATCCTTGCGGAACCTTTCTTCACTCAGGAGGTTCCAGATCTGTTTTTCAAAATCTGCATATTCCTCCAGACCATGCTTTACAAACTGTGGCTTCTGTTCGTCTTGTTCTTCAATCTCGTTTTCGACAAATCCTTCCAGCAGGTCAAGCTCATCATCTACAAGCGGAATGGCATTTAAGTTAGTCCGCAGCACCAGCATTCCATACTTCATGTTTTCCGAAAAAAGAACACGCGGATACTCAGGTTCTTTGAGGGCCTGCCCCTGCAGTAACCTGCTCTGTTCCGGACTTTGAGGCAGGTTTTCACCAATGAAATCCCGGAAACGGATACTGTCTCCTTCAACTTCGATGTAGGTGGTATTGATCAGGGATTCCACTTCGGACAGAAGGCCAAATGAATTATCCGGATTGTCCGCGCCGTTGGTAGCTTCTTCATCAAGCACCTTATGGATGTTCTGCAGGGCACCCAGACTTCTTTCAGAAAAAAGATCTCCGTCGACGGGTCTGTAGGCCATGCCAAGAATAACTGTACCTCCAAAGAGCTCCCTTATTTTATCCTGAGAAATCTGAACAGGATCATCCTTAGCAAACATATCCTCATTAGCCCATGTGAAAGCGAATCGCGGAATCCCAGCCGCCAGAAAGGACATAAGGATCACGTACAACAGCAACACCCACCAGCGCCAGCGATGCAGCCGTTCCGGCAGAACTTCAAAAAAAAGATTGAGTTGGTGAATCAGGGAACTCATGCTCCAAGTTTTTGGAAGAGAGATGAAAACAAGTGAGTTGAGGAAAGTTTGATTACAAAGTTTCAGAAAGAAAAATTTAAAACAAACCGAAGTGAACACCAATAATTACCATCATTTTTTTACTGATTTTTTCTTTGGCCTTAACACGTGTACATGCTGCGGATCATAAAGAGCACTGTCACGAAAATTTTTTGCATCAAAAACTCGACCGACTAAAATCAGTGCGGTGCGGCTGATTTTGGATTTACGAAGTTTTTCTCGAATGTTGGCCAATGTTCCGTGAATGAACTGTTGATTCGGCCAGGTCACCCGATAGGCCACCACAACCGGACAATCCTTTCCGTAATGTGGAATCAGCTCATCCTGCACAAACTTGAGGTTGCGCACAGATAAGTGAATGACCAGGGTTGCCCCTATTGCGGCTAGTTTTGCCAGTTCTTCACCTTCAGGCATAGCTGAAGCGTGCATTGTGGTGCGGGTTGCAATGATTGTCTGACTTACTTCCGGCAAGGTCAATTCCTGTTTTAATTCGGCAGCCGCAGCCGCAAACGCAGGTACACCGGGTGTCACATCATACGGAATATCCAACTCGTCCAGCCTCCGCATTTGTTCGGCAGTGGCTCCATAAATTGACGGGTCGCCGGAATGCACACGTGCCACATCTTTTCCGGCCTCATGTGCTGTTTGTATTTCCGTAATGATTTCTTCCAAATTCAGCGGCGCCGTGTCCAGCACCAACGCACTCGCCGGAGCAAAAGCTACCACTTCTTCCGGAACCAGCGAGCCTGCATAAAGACATACCGGACATTTTGCGATTAAGTCTCGTCCGCGAATTGTGATTAAATCCGGCGCTCCCGGTCCTGCTCCAATAAAGTGTACGGTCATTCGATTTATGATTTACTGTTTTTAGTTTTTAGATTTTTGATCATATCCACGTGGAGTAAAAACCTTGACTTCACCGTTTGGCAATTCTAATAGGCGGGTTTGACTTGATCCTACCAAAACCACTGTCAGCATATCAACCTGTGCTGAATCCAGGTTTTCCAACGAAACAACCTTAACTTTTTCTTCATCACGACCAAGGTTCCGGGCAAAAATGACCGGTGTTTCCGCAGGTCGATGTTTCAACAAAATCTCCTGTGCCCGGACCAGTTGCGTAGTGCGGCGGCGTGAAACCGGATTATAAAAAGCAATCACAAAATCTCCTTCTGCAGCGGCGCGAATTCGGCGTTCAATCGTTTCCCACGGCGTGAGTAAATCTGAGAGAGAAATTGTGCAGAAATCATGTCCGAGCGGAGCACCAATCCGAGCGCTTGCTGCCTGCAAAGCAGAAATTCCAGGAGTGGCTTCAACATGAATCCGTTGCCATTCGGCGACAGAATTATCCTTGGCACAGGACTTTGCGGAGGCACCAGACTTTCCGGTTTCAAGCAATTCAAAAACCAGCGAAGACATTGCATAAATCCCAGGATCTCCGGATGAAATCAAAGCTACCGTTTTGCCTTGCGCTGCCAGTTTCAAAGCATGACGAACACGCACTTCTTCCTGGCCCAAATCAAAACGGTGCTGTTTTTGACCGTTGTGCAAATCAGAAATCAAGTCCAGATAGAGTCCATAACCAACCCAGTCAGTTGACTTCCGGAGCATATTTTCACTTTCCGGTAGCCGCCACTGCGGTGTTCCCGGACCTGTACCTACAATGAACAAAGTTCCCTGCGCCCGTCCAATCATTTGCGGATCCAAAAACTCAGCCGACTCTGCAATAGCGCAAGTGGCCCTCCCTGCACCGGACATTCCGGAGGATTTGACTTTCGGTACCAGCAAGATTCCGGAATCGCCAACAGCCGCGAGTGCTGCACCTTCCGCCACTCCGTGACATCCAACTTCCTGAAAAACAATTTCTGAAGGATTCTTTAATTTCGGAGTTAGTGCTTCCAAAGTAGCCGCGTCAAAAAAACGAACGGAACATTCTAAATTTTTTGCTACAGCATGAACCGCCGGTTCATCTGCTTTGAGATCAAGCGAAACTACGACCGCCACTCTTTCCGGAGAAATATCATTTTCCTGTAGGGTGTTCAGGACCAGCGTAATCAATTCTTCCGGGTCCGTTCCACGCTCGCATCCCACACCAACCGCAATGTTCTTTACCGAAAAATCAGGTGCGATTTGAAAAACCAGATGTTCTGCATTTCCGGAAATTGGTTTTGCGGCCAGTGAAATCCGTAGCTTTGCATTCTCCGAAAAAGGCAACCGGCTATCCTGCAACCATTTGTAAAACCCCGGCATGTAATCCGGGGCTGCCGGTTTGTCTCCAGAAGACAACGAAACGTATTCCCCTGACAACAGTTCGGCAGTGAAATGCTTCACGTCTTCCGGATTGCTCAACACAAAACCTTCCGGAGGTTCGTCCAGTGCTATTTCAAAACGTAAATCGCCGGCAGTAGTGACGGCCGGAGATATTCCCAAAATATCCGCTATTTGATGCGCTAAGTCATTTGCTCCGTGATGTCCTCCCAGCAAAGGTACAACAGCACTTCCGTCCTCTGCCACTGCTATCAAAGGGGGCTCGTTGAGTTTGTTTTGTAAACATCCTGCCACTCCGCGAATCAAAACTGCTGAAGCACAAACACCGACAATTGCTACACCTTCGCTAAACAAAGTCGACAGATGCTCCATCGCGTCAGTAAAAAAAACATCAGCTTCTGGTTCAGAACTTACCTGTGAAATACGATCTGCCTTTCCATGGAGTTCTGCACCAAGCTCTGCAGCTATTTTTTTTGCAACCGGAAAAGCACTGATTCCCAATAAAAATACTGCAATTTGCTGACTCATTTAACACCATTGCTTGAGTAACCCGTATTTTTGTGAACGAGAATCATTGAGAAATAGGGGACTTTTTGTGCTTCTAGATTTTCAATTGGAATGATTTGCTGATTATGCATGGTGGCATGTTCCACATATTGCGCACAATGCTCGAGTCTCAAGTGCCGAAGGACTCTCCGAATTTTAGGCAGGTGTCTTCCAACTTTCATAATTGCTGCAGAATCGGTGTCTAACAAACGCTGCTCAAGTTCTTTTTCTTCAAGAGGACCAGGCAATATAGTTAAAATTTCGTTGCGTGAAACAAGTGGTGTTTTTAATACAGCCGCACAAGCCATCGGTGAAGAAACTCCGGGAACAATTTCAGTCTTGAATCTTGTTGAAAGCCTCTCAAACAAATACATAAACGAACCATAAAAGAATGGGTCGCCTTCGCAAATCACGGCTACTGATTTTCCTGATTCCAGAGGAATTTCCAATATATTTGCTGCTTGATCGTAAGCTTGTTGTGCCGGAAAAGGAGAGACTGCAATCGGCAACCGAAGTGGAAACAAATCTGGATCATTGGTCAACAACGGACTTACAATTTGCAAAGCCAGCCCGTCACCAACTTCCGGAGCCGGATAAGCCAAAACATCGCATTCGTTGATCAGGCGGTGAGCTTTGAGGGTTAGCAGTTCCGGGTCTCCCGGCCCCACACCGATTCCGTAAAGGGTTCCTGGTTTATTTTTCACCACAGAGTCATAAAGAACACAGAGTATTTAAAGAATTCTTCTTCTAATTCCATTCTTCAAAAGAGGGACATTGAAATTGATCAGCAATCCCAACTTCCACCCTCCTAATTTCATATAAGTGAGTAATTGCGCTTCATGGACAGGCTCGATTAATGGGACAGCTTTAAGCTCAACTACAATCGTATTTGAAACCAAAAGGTCTCGCCTATACCCACAATCCAGTGGCTTCCCCTAGTATTCCAGAGGTAGCGGTAATTGTCTTTTAAATGAGATATTCCTTGTCTCCAACTCTCTACACAAACATTCTTCATATGCAGATTCCAGCAGTCCGGGACCAAGTATTTTATGAACTTCTATCGCTGAACCGAAAAATTTGTTCTGAAATTTTATTTAATTCCATCTCTGTGTTCTCTGTGACTCTGTGGTGGATTTAAATTAATAACCTTTAATAACAGCAAGTTGAATCACAGAACGCATCTCTTTCCAGCCCTGGAATTTTCCAATTTTTTCAGCACGAGAAATACTAAGTCGTGTTAAATCACCACTAGCACCGGACTTTCCGGCATTTTCATTTTGCCACTGCAACAATTTTTGTTCGCCTTCAAGCGTAACCGCATTGGCGACTAAGCGACCTCCGGGTTTGAGGGCATTCCAGCAGGTCTGCAGCAAATTCCCAGAGGAAAGACCTCCGCCAATGAAAACCGCGTCCGGCGCCGGTAAATCCGCCAAAACTTCCGGTGCACTTCCGGAAATTATCTGCAGCATTGGCACGCCCAACTCTTGAGAGTTTTGTTCAATCAGTTTCAAACGAGACTTCGATTTTTCAATAGCAACTGCTCGACAGCGCGGATTGGTTCGCATCCATTCAATGGACACCGAGCCACAACCTGCCCCAACGTCCCACAAAAGATGATCAACAACCGGCATCAATTTAGATAAAGCGACCGCCCTAATTTCGCGCTTTGTCAGTTGACCGTCGTGTAAAAATATTTCGTCCGGAAGTCCCGGATTTCTACTGAGGACATTTGCGTTATTTTCAGGAATGCATTCGATGGCCATGGCGTTCAGTGCAGCACCTTCCGGATGATTCCATGAGTCAGCTTGTCCTGAAAATTGCCTCTCCTTCGTTCCTCCTAAATGCTCCAAAACTGTAATTTTACTTTTGCCAAAACCTCGTGCGCTAAGCAGTTCAGCGGCTTGTTTCGGACTTTCTTCACCCTTACTGAGGATAAGTAATTTTGCACCCGGCTGTACGAACGGATGCAGCATTTCCACCGGACGTCCGTGAATCGTCAGTGTTTCAACATCCGGAAGTGACCAACCAATTCGTGAACACATCAGCGAAAAAGTGGTCAACGCAGGCTTGATCCAGATTTCTTCAATCGGTAAATGCCGCAACAATTTGGCTGCAATTCCATAACACAACGGGTCCCCACTAGCTATGATCGCTACTTTTTGAGCGCTTGCAGAGTCCTCTGGTCGCCAACTGACGATTTTTGAAACTGCCTCGCGTATCGGTGAAGACCAAACGATACGTTCTCCTTCCCAGTCTTTCGGAAGCATCTTCAGATGACGCTCTCCGCCAAGCACGATTTCCGATTCATAGAGCAAGTCACGTGCATCGGCAGATAAATTGTCCCAGCCGTCTTCACCAATTCCAATTACACACAGCCATTTTTTTGAAATATCAGGCATTTTAACTCTGAATATTAATGTTATTAGCCACTGATATTTCAGCTTTCTTTGCTAAAGCATTAACCGCCGCCGCTGCCATTGCGCTGCCGCCGCGTCGTCCGGATAGTGTCAAAAAAGGCACGGCTCCCCCGCATTGTTTTACGAGCAATTCTTTTGATTCCGCAGCACCGATAAAACCAACGGGGAATCCAAAAATAACAGCTGGAGGTTCTACTCCTTCTGCTAGTATTTCCAGCAACCGAAACAGAGTTGTTGGTGCATTGCCTACGGCTACAACTGCACCGGCAAGTTGTGGCCTCCAAAATTCCACTGCTGCCGCTGAGAGTGTTGTTTCCATTTTGTCTGCAAGTGGAGCACATTCCGGATGGTTATTCCAACATTTGACTTCGTTATTTGCAGACAGACGCGAACGAATAATTCCTTCTGCCACCATCCTGGAATCGCACAAAACAGGAGCGCCTTTAAGCAGTGCGGCATATCCTGCTTGTGCGGCGTCCGGAGTAAAAACCAGATCCTCCACAATATCCGGCATTCCGCAGGCATGAATTAAACGTACTGTGAGGTCAGCAATATCTTCCGGTAGTTTTGATAAATCCGCTTCCTTGAGGATTGTTGCAAATGATTGACGATAAATTTCTTTCGGATCTCGAAGATAATCCCCTGTCATTCGGCACCAGACTTTCCAGATTTTTCTTCCAAAGTTACAGGACCCAAAGGATGATCTGCATGTGGGTATGGATGGTGTCCATGGTTGTGGTTATGATCGTGTGAATGTTCGTGAACATGAGAATGTGCATCCTCGACCGCATCTGAGCTTTCGTCCGTCCCTGTTCCAACTCCTTCAACGTGGTGATGATGACTTTCCTGGCGCAGACCAACTTCATTTTCAAAACCCAAAAACTGCTCACGGTATTTGCAAAGCTGGCAGTTCATGTTGTTTTCACCATTTCTGATTTCTTCAACCCGCTCCGCAAATGTGTCCAAAACCAGCGGATGATCGTTAAGATAAGAAGCTTTGATGAATTCTATTTCCGGATGTTTGGCTGCCACAATGTCAGTGTAATGGTAAATGCGTTGAACGAGAATTCCGGTAAACAAAAAATACGGGAAAACTACTATCCGTTTGTAACCCAAACGGGTCGCGTGTTCCAGTCCCGGCTCCACCAAGGGGAAAGTCACTCCGGAATAAGCCGTTTCCGCCCATCCAAGTCCAAGTCCTTCCCAAAGCATCCGGGTCACTTTTGCCACATTAGAATTTGCGTCCGGATCAGATGCCCCACGTCCAACAACTACGAGCAAAGTATCCTCACGGGAAACCCCGTCTCCGGCTTTCTGCAAAGCATCTTCAACACGTTCACCGGCTGCACGAATCAGTTTGAGATCGATTCCCAATTCCCTCGCATACGAAATTTCCAATTCCGGATTTTGTGCTTGGTAGGCGTTTAATACGGAAGGTATATCGTTTTTTGCGTGACCTGCCGCAAACAGCATTCCGGGAACCGCCAGGACCTTGCGAATACCTTTGGCCCTCAACGCATCCAAACCTGTACGAATCACTGGAGTTGCAAATTCCAAAAATCCCCAATCCGTTTCATATTGCGGCAGTCGTTCTTTAAGTCCCTGCGCGACCGCTTGAAATTCTTCAACTGCTCCTGTATCTCGACTTCCGTGTCCACAGACCATTACGCCGTATTGCTCTTTCATATCACTCAGTTAGTTTTGATAGTTTCGCAAAAGTCTGAAATCCACACAGACATTTCTACTTAGGTAAAACATTAATGATATTAGTAACATAGTCTATGCCAGATTTCTAGTTTAGCTCGAAATGAAACGGTTTTAGGACTTTTTACAAAGATATCATTATTGGGTTAATCTATTAATACACCATCCTAACAGAATTGTGATTGAATGAGTGAAATTTGTCCAACCTGAAGGAAAAAAAATACTTCTGAATAAGTCAAACAAGGAGTGACAAATATTTTATTAGAATTTCCCTAACTGTCTTAATCCATCATAAACCACTACCGCCACCGATGAGCCAAGATTTAAACTTCGCACCCCTTTTTCCCACATTGGTAGAGTAAAACAGCGCTCAGGGAAACGTTCCATCCATTCATCCGGCAGGCCGGAAGTTTCTTTACCAAAAAACAAGTAATCGCCTTCCTGTGGTCGAATTTTTGTGTAGGGCCGCTCATTATGGACAGAAAGGAAATGAAAGTTTTCCGGAACAAGTGTTGAAAAAAAATCTTCTGCATCAGGAAAATGGTCCCAGCTCACCCATTGCCAATAATCTAAACCGGCACGTTTGAGTTGTTTGTCGCTTAAATCAAACCCCAGTTTTCCCAGTAAAATCAAATGACATTTTGTGGCTGCGCACAGCCGCGCAATATTGCCTGTGTTGGGCGGAATTTGAGGTTCGTAGAGAACAATATTAAGAGGTGGATTTTTGTGAAGGCGCATCAGACTTTTATGGGATGAAGCAAAATAACTGCATTCTGAACTGCTTTTTACTGTTTATTCCAATGCAAGTTCAATCAGCCTGTCCAACAGTTCGGGGTAAGCTAATCCGGATGCATCCCAAAGTTTCGGGTACATGCTGATATTAGTGAATCCGGGCAGGGTATTGATTTCGTTAAGGATGAAGGTTTTGTCTTCACGAAGAAAGAAATCAACTCTGGCCATGCTGCGGCATTCAGTGAGCAGAAATGCCTCCACTGCAACCTTCCGGATTTGCATGGAAACGTCCGGATCAATTTCCACAGGAATGATTAACTCCGCACCATCTTCATCCACATACTTTGCTTCATAAGAATAGAACTCACGTAGCGGAACAATTTCACCTAACACCGCTGCAGCTTCCGGAGAATCGTTGCCCAACACAGAGCATTCAATTTCTCGTCCGTAAATTGCTTCTTCAACCATAACCTTGCGGTCTGCTGCAAAAGCCATCTCTATAGCCTGCGTATATTCCTTTACGGTCCGGACCTTGGAAACGCCCAGCGAAGAGCCTTCCCGGCAAGGTTTTACAAATAGTGGCTCACCCAGTTCCTCCACTGCATCTGCAAAAGACAATTCATCCGGATTCCGAATAAGTTTGTAGCGCGCAACAGGGATTCCACGCTGCAACAGCAACCGTTTTGACACATCCTTGTCCATGCAAATTGCTGAACCATAAACATCCGCACCAACATACGGTTTACCAAGCAATTCCAGAAAGCCCTGCAATGCACCGTCTTCACCAAGTTTTCCGTGAGTGATTGGAAAAAACACATCAACATTAGCTAGCTCGTTTCCGGACTGTTCTGTTGATGCCAGGTTTTCGCCAGCGGAGTTTCCGGTTTGAGGAAGGAGGATCGGTAAATTTTTTCTGAACTTAACTTGACGAACATCATCGACATTGTCCAAAAATTCCGGAGTTTTTCCCAAAAACCAGGCACCACTTTTATCGATTCCAATTAAGAGTACATCATATTTGTCCCGGTCAAGAGCAGCTTGAATGTTATAGGCCGAAATTAATGATACTTCATGTTCACCACTGGTACCTCCACAAATCAGGCCGATTGTTAGTTTTTTGGACATAACTATGGTTCACTTAAAAAGTGTTTTTTGTCACCCCTGTTTTGATTCGGGATCCAAATCAATGATCAGATTGATCACAGTATTTAAAGTATCTAATCTGGATTCCTGGTCTTCGCTCCGCTTCTCACGGAATGACAATGAATCGGAATTGAAAAATATTATTTATCAGCAAGTTCTAACTTCTCAGTTTGCTGAGCCGAAGCCTTGACCCTGATATGCAGTTCATCAAGTTGCTCTGTTTCAACTGCAGAGGGTGCATCAGTCATTAAGCAGCCGGCTTTTTGAGTTTTAGGAAATGCAATCACGTCACGTATCGAATCTGTTTTTAGCAAAAACATCATCATGCGATCAAACCCAAGAGCAATACCACCATGGGGCGGAGCACCATAAGAAAGTGCTTTCATCAGGAAACCGAATTTACTTTCAATTTCTTCATCAGTTAATTTCAGCAAACGGAATACTTTTTTTTGAATATCCTCACGATGAATCCGAATACTTCCACCACCAATTTCAACTCCGTTCAATACCACATCATAGGCCCTTGAGCGGATTTTTTCAGGATCCTGCTCTCCGTATTTTTCCAAATCATCTATATCCGGCATGGTGAAAGGGTGGTGGCTGGAGGTAAAACTTTTTTCAGTTTCACTATACTCAAAGAGAGGAAAATCTGTAACCCAGACAAAACGATATTCGCTGTTGTTTATCAAGCCTCGACGTAGCGCAATTTCTTTTCGCAAATTACCGAGTGCATCATGAACAACTTTTGTGTTGTCGGCACAGAACAACACTAGATCTCCTACATTCAAACCGACTCTCTCTTCCAATGCCTCTTTTTGTTCGGAAGTGAAAAACTTACCGATAGGCGACTGCCAACCGTCCTGGTTGCGTTTGATCCAAGCCATACCTTTTGCTCCATAAATTTGAGCGAATTCTGTCAGGTCATCGAGATCTTTGCGCGAAAAATCTGCTCCGCCAGGAACACAAATAGCTTTTACAATCCCGCCCTTGTCCACCACCTGTTTGAAAACACGCAATTCACATTCAGAGGCAATGTCAGAAATATCTTTGAGCTTTAAATCAAAACGGATATCCGGAGCATCGGAACCATAGTTTTCCATCGACTCCTGATACGTCATGCGCTGGAAAGGCGTTTCGACTTTTACACTTATGGTTTCTTCAAACAGCTTAACCATCAAACCTTCTGTCAGCTTATATATCTCTTCCGGTTCAGTAAAACTCAATTCCAAATCAATTTGGGTGAATTCCGGTTGACGGTTTCCACGCAAATCCTCGTCACGAAAACAACGGGCAAGCTGCATGTAGCGGTCATAACCGCTGATCATCAGTAACTGCTTGAAAAGTTGCGGTGATTGCGGCAATGCGAAAAAAAGTCCGGGATTGACTCTTGAAGGCACCAGATAATCACGTGCGCCTTCCGGAGTAGATTTTGTCAGTATCGGAGTTTCAATCTCAAAAAAGCGCTGACTTGTGAAGTAATTCCGGACAATTTGCAAGGACTGCGAACGCAGCATTAAATTATTCTGCAAAGTGGAATCACGCAAATCAAGAAATCTGTAAGTGAGCCTTAATTTTTCATCCACATTTTCACGATTTTCCAGGACATAGGGTGGTGTTTCCGATTTGTTGAGAATCTCCAAAGTCTCCACCAAAATCTCAATTTCGCCAGTCGGCAATTTTGGATTTACGTTGCCTTCTATACGGTGTGCAACCTTTCCTTTTACAGCCAAAACAAACTCACCACGAATTGAATCTGCTAAAACATGTGAGGTTTCACTGATTTCCATTTTGAACACAATTTGGCTGATACCAGTGTAATCCCGTAAATCCACAAAAATCACTCCACCATGATCGCGCCGGGTTTGACACCAGCCCATTAATACGACCTCCTGGTCAACATTCTCTATCCTCAAATCACCACAATAATGTGTTCTTGTCCACTCCATTATTTTATTCATTTTATTTTAGAAAATTAATTTCGATTGAATCGTAAAAAGTTGTCATTCCCGCGAAAGGAGGAATCCAGAAACTTGTAAGTATTTGAAATAATGGATTCCCACTTCCGCGGGAATGACAAATAAATGTGTCATTTTTACTTTTTGCGAGTTCATCAATTTTATTCTGCGATTATCATCATAAATTCACCCGCAAATTTATATCCAGACATCGTTTTCCGCAGTTAGTTCGCCGCCGGAATCACCTGTATTCACCACACCTCTTGGTTCAACAAGTAGAATTTTACACTCGTCCTCAGCAACAGGTTTGTGTTCAACTTTTTTTGGAATAACAAACATTTCTCCAGCTTTCATTTCAACACTTCCATCACGAAACTCAATCTCCATTTCTCCTTCCAGCACTATAAATACCTCATCTGTATCGTCATGCTCATGCCAGACAAATTCTCCTTTTATTTTAACCAATTTGAATTGATAGTCGTTCATTTCGGCAATCACTCTTGGTTGCCATAGATCTGAAAATTTATTCAGTTTTTCTGAGAAATTGATCGATTGATAGTTCATCAAAAACTCCCTTTTATAAATAATTATTAATAGCTGCTAAGCGTTGGAGTGTAGCATAACTGTATTTCAATCAACAGATTTTTCTCTATTTACAATAAACAATAATAGCAGGCTCAGAGTAGATTCAGGTAAATATTTTGACTTGGCTAAGAAAAAGTTAACCTTTTAATATCTCGGACTTAATACGTGAGTCAACTGACGAATTAACTTTAAGATAAGATTTGAATAACACCCTTGAATTCCGGAGCTAAAGTGCTTCTTTAAGATTGAAAACGGGGGAAATAAATGGAAATTATGGGAAGAGGGGATTGTCTTTTTTGTATTAAGTTTTGTGTCGCCTTAATTCAAAACAGGAGTAAAGTGATCAGACCTGCATACGCATCACTTCTTCATATGCACTTACCAGTTTGTTGCGGATTTGCAGCATGAGGCGCATAGAGAGGTCCGCTTTTTCCAGGGCAAGCATGGTTCCATGAATATCTTTATTGTCTGTGACCAGCAACTCAACTTGTTTTGCTTCCGCGTTCAGTTGCTGCTGATTGACATCCTGCAGCAGTTTCTCAAACGTCCGGCTGATGCCGCTTTCAACAGACTGCTTTTGACTTTCAGCTTCGGTCTTCAGCCCCTGTAAAGCTGGTCCAACTGATGGTAAATTGATATTCATAAAGCCTCTAATCTAACATCTAATAAATCAAATTGAGCAATTATTTATTATTACTACGACGATCTACTCTAAACGTTTCGGCCCAAATCGAGGGCTGATTGTGCCATATTTTTTGTGGCGTTAAAAGCAGCGGTATTTGCTTCATAGGAACGCGAAGCCTCCATCAGGCTCACCATTTCTTCCATTATGTTTACGTTAGGCATGGCCACATATCCTTCTTCATTTGCATCCGGATGTCCCGGTTCATAACGTAAAATCGGTGCTCTGTTGTCTTGTGAAATTCCCACCACCTTTACCTCGGTAGCAGTGTCCAGAGAACGTTGCTGTGAGCGCAGTTCTTCTTCAAATGTCCTGTCATTGGAAACTGCTGCAAGCGTAACTATACGACGACGATACGGCCCGCCTTGCGGAGTCCGTGTAGTACTGGCGTTAGCGATGTTTTCGGAAATAGTATTGACTCGCTGGCGCTGCGCTGTCATTCCGGAAACACTCACATTAAGAGAGGATTGAAAACTCATTATCGACCTTCTGTAATTGCGGTTTTGAGCATCCGGAACTGGTGAGTCAGCATCCGTATACTGGCATTGTACATCAATTGGTTTTCAGCCATTTTAGCCATTTCACGATCCAAATCTACCGTGTTTCCGTCAAAATCAGGAAAAGGAGAAGCGCTGTGAATTCGCTGTGCCTGAACCAGTTTCAGCGGCGGCGTGTTGCGTCCATCAAAATGCCTGGAATTTGTGGTTTTGAGCAAACCTGGTTCTTCGGCATGCAGTGCCTTTTCAAGACTTTTCTCAAATACCATATCCTCGGCTTTATAGCCGGGAGTGTCCTTGTTGGCAATGTTCGAAGTCAGCAAATCCTGTCGCTGTGTGCGAAAGTCCAGTGTCTTCTGAATCAATGTAAACAGATTATTTTCAAACATTCCTGACATGAAACCACTTATTTTTGGATAGTATTCAACTAATAATATTTGTGATGAAGATGCAATCTCAGGGCCACTTTTAGAATGTATTTGATTGTTATAGCCAGAGTGATCTGCTTGCATTTTTTCTGATTCGGCTTAAGATAGACAAACAAAGTTTTAATCACGAGGAAAGATGGATAAAAAACGAGCACAAGTTTGGGGAAGTCACCTTAAAAAACCACCCAACGAGCAGAACATCCTTTTCTGCGCAGGACGGGATGTGCAGCCATTACCAATGGCAGATGAGTTGCTGCTGCCCTACGATATCTGGACCAACCGCGCACATTGCATAATGCTTCACAAGCAGGGACTGATACCATCAGCAAGCTTAAGCAGTATTTTGGCCGGACTTAACAAACTGGAAAAACTGGTTGCGGCAGGTAATTTTTCACTTGATCCAGCCAAAGAAGATGTTCACATCAACGTTGAAGCCTTTGTAACAGAAAATCAAGGGGCTGAAGCAGGCGGGCGGATGCACATCGGTCGCAGCCGCAATGATCAGTCGGCATGTGACATGCGGCTGTATTTACGCGCTGTGGGCTTAAGCTTGTTTGATTCTGTGAAAAATTTAGCAGCCTCATTGTTGGTACAGGCAGAAAAAAATACAGAAAGTGTAATGCCAGGATTTACTCATTACCAACCTGCGATGGTCACAACATGGGGTCACTGGATGTGTGCTTATGTTCAGGGACTTTGCCGTGACCTGGAACGGTTGGCATTTGCCATCTCACTAGTTAATCGGAATCCTTTGGGAGCAGCAGCAGCTTTTGGTACATCATGGCCCATTGACCGGCAACTCACAACTGAGCTTCTGGCTTTTGAAAAGATTGATACCAACACTCTGGACTGCATCGTTTCACGCTGGGAAAATGAAGCCCAACTGGCCCATGCAGGATCAATGCTGATGAATCACCTCAGTATTATGTCTCAGGATCTCATGTTTTTAAGTCATCCATATTCAGGATTGCTTCAGATTGATGATGACTATGTGACCGGTTCTTCGATCATGCCGCAAAAGAAGAACCCGGATTTCGCCGAAGTCATTAAATCAAAAGCAGCTCTAGCCCACGGATTTTTATCAAGCTTGCTTGGAATTCAAAAAGGTGGATTGAGCGGCTATAACCGTGACACGCAGGCCACTAAATATTTATTAATGGACCTTGTACGGGAGTGTGAAGCTGCACCAATCATTCTGCAGGGTGTCTTCGAAAGTTTGACAATCAATACCGAAAAAATGCGGGAACTGTGTGAAACCGACTTTATGAATTCTGTGGATATTGCAGATCATTTGGCACGGACTCTAAACCTGTCTTTTCGAGAGTGCTACCACCTACTGGCGAGGGCAGTAAAACTTTCTTCGCCGGAAACAAAAATCACAACTGCTGCATTGAAGAAAGCATTGGCAGAATCCGATCATCCAACAGAAATTGCAGAAGATCTGGCAGAATTACATGATCCTCAAAAAATTCTGAAACTCAGACAGCACCAGGGTAGTCCGTCCCCGGAGCAAACCAGCCTGCAAATTGAAGAACTTTCTGCAGAACTGAATTCACTGCCTGCTCCGCTTGTTGATCTGCAAAACAATATTATTGCTGCACAGGAGAACTGCCAAAATTATGGGGTCTGATGGTTTAAAAATTGGCGTGATTGGTGCTGGGGCATGGGGGACAGCCCTGGCTCGGCTGCTTGCCAGCAGCGGCAACTCCGTTCAACTCTGGTGCCACGAACCTGAAACTGCAAAAAACATCCTCCAGAAACACGTCAACACCTCTTTTTTACCGGATATTCTACTTCCGGAATCACTTGGAGCCAGCACTGATTTGCTTGAAATCGTCCGGAATTCCCGTATTCTCGCCGCTGCACCTCCTTCGCACTTAACCCGCGAAATTGCCAAAAAAATACGTCCGGAGATCACTGCCGAACATATTTTGCTCATTCTTAGCAAAGGAATTGAACAGCATTCCCTGGCATTGATGAGTGAAATATTTGCGGAAGAACTCGACAACCTGCCGAAATTAGCAGTTCTTTCCGGCCCGACGTTTGCACGTGAAGTTGCTTTGGATTTGCCATCTGCCGCAGTGCTGGCCTGTGCAGACGAAACCGCAGGCAGTCTGCTTCAAAAGTGCTTTCATTCAGATCACTTCCGTATTTACCGCAGTACTGATCTTGTTGGCGTACAACTGGGTGGTTCCATTAAAAATGTGATTGCGATTGCTTCCGGAATTGCAGATGGAATGCAACTGGGACTGAATGCAAGGGCAGCCTTAATCTGCAGAGGCGTTGCAGAAATGTCCCGGCTCGGAACTGCAATGGGAGGATCTGCAGAAACATTTATGGGTATGTCCGGAATTGGAGATTTGGTTTTGACTGCAACCGGGAATCTTTCAAGGAACCATAATCTTGGAGAAAAACTGGGGCAGGGTTTTTCGCTGGAAGACTGTCTTCCATCAGGCGGTGAGGTGGCAGAAGGGGTACGTAACGCGGTTTCGATTCAAGAATTGGCAGAGCGCCACAAAATTGAAATGCCAATCTGTAACGCAGTTTATCAAGTATTGCATCAAGGAGTTTCCTGTACTCAGGCCTTGCAAAAACTTCTGGAACGTGATCGTCCGGATGAAGAAATGTATGTCCCGGATTTAGCTACAATGCCAGATTGACAAACAAGTTTGAAAGTTAGATTGTTAAGACAGTATCCTAATTTGTTAATTTTTATAAAGCCATGAACAGTTTTTTTTCTACTAAAAACTGGAATAAATTCTTCCTCTATCTCTTATTCATTTGCAGCACTTTCAGCATTGCCGGTACTGATGCCTCAATCACAATCCTGTATTTAATGACCCTGATAAGCTGGATCTGGTACCGCCAAATGTCACAACTCAGGAATCCACTGTTATGGTCAATTTTATTTTTCATGGCTGCCGCAGTACTTTCCGGATTGCTGAATGCATACGAAACAGAGCACCTGATGGCTCTACGTACAAATTGGCGCTTGCTGCTGCCCTTATTGCTTGCGGTAATATTGGCTGATATTGATGAAGAACAGTTACTGTCGGTTTTCTTTGGATTTGTAATGTTAATCTCAATTTACGGCATCATTCAGTATTTTACCGGTGCAGACTGGCTGCGTCCTGAAGGGCAACAATTAACTACTCCTTTTTCGTCAGGAACTTCGACAGAAAGTCCCGTTTTTCACGGTAAAGGAAATTTCTCGCACCACCTGACGTATGGTGGTTTTTTACTACTTTGTTTTCCTTTGGTTTGTTCATTCATTTTTTGTAAAGGCTGGAGTCCATTTGCCCGTCTTGTAACGGCCATTATTGCAGTTGTGGTACTGCTTGGTATAGGAGCCTCACTTGGTCGGAGCATTTGGCTGGGAACTGCTGTCGCAATCACTATTCTACTTTTTCGACTTTCACCTAAACTTATGCTGGCCTTCAGCATTCTGGTTATCGCAGGTGGCACTTATTTTTACTCACAATTTAGTGAGCCTTCTTTTCAAAACCGCACACCAACAAATCGTATCGAAGCCCTGCAACAGCGCTTCATCAGTGGCTTCATGCCCCAATCTAACCAGGATCGTATTTTAATGTGGGAAGCAGGAATATCTGCGATACAGGATCATTTCTGGTTGGGAATCGGTTATGGAAATGACTCAGAAATCATGCCCGTTTACAGGGAAAAGATTTCAGAGCGTACAGGTCATCGATTCAACAACAGCGCCGGTACAGGGATCCATAACATCTATCTGCAAACTTGGATTAACTACGGCCTTTTCGGTTTTTTGGGATACCTTAGTATCTTGATTATATTTTTCTGGCAAAGCATCTTAACACTCTACCGAACCACTCCCTACAGCTTTGAAAATTCAATCCTCTGGGCTGGAATTGCAGGTGTAAGCGGATTCATGGTTGCCGGTTTTTTTGAAAACAATTTCCGGGACGGTGAAGTCCAGGCTATGCTCATGATACTGATAGGCTTGAACCTGCACCAAATTCAAAAAATGAAAGAACGGATATTTAGTCATTGAAAGCAAAACAGCAGGCACCTAAATATCGTTCCTCTGGCAAATGTCTCAGGGAAACTCTCTGCACGATCGTTGTGTAATCTCACAAAAAAACTTCCAAAATCTTCACTAGCCTTTTAGATTGAAATTCCCGCTGAAATGTATTAGATTTCACTACAATAAGATTGGTCTAATTTCGCCATAATTCCGTACATTCAATTCAAACCCGTCAGATCAAGTTGACTTGATATCTTGTATTGCAGACAAATATTTCTGATTTACCGGATAATAAGTTTTTTCCCGGAGTGACTGAAACGGAGGAATTTTAAAATAAGTAGAACCACTTAGTAGAACAGATGAACCAAAACGGAAATAACATCGAATCACGACTTTGGGAAGCAGCCGATGAACTGCGCGCAAATTCTGAGTTAACATCCAATGAATACTCTGTCCCGGTATTGGGTTTGGTATTTTTGCGCTATGCCGACCACAAGTTCCTGGCGGCAGCCAAGGAACTCGAGGGAGCCGGCAGCGGTCGGCGCACAATCGGCCCAGCTGACTATCAAGCCAAGGGTGTGCTTTATCTTCCGGAGGCGTCACGCTTTTCAAGTCTGATTCAGTTACCGGAAGGCACTTCGCCCAGAATGACAATATAATAGATACAAAAGTATCTTAACGGTTATTATCCTTTTAATTAGCTACAAAACTCGCTTCAACCACAGTCAAACTCTCACTAAAATCTATGGGATTAATTATTATCTCTTTTTTTGCCTTTGTTTCCCTGGGCTTACCAGACGGACTCATGGGCGTGGCATGGCCTGGGATTCGTCACCAATTCCAACTGCCAGTTGATGCTTTAGGAATTATTCTTGTCTGCGGAACAGCAGGATACATGCTTTCAAGCTTTTTGAGTGGACTACTGATTCGACATTTAGGAATCGGTGGGCTGCTGAGTCTGAGTTGTGCTGCCATGGCTGGTACATTACTAGTTTATGCAGTTACTCCTCTCTGGTGGGTTTTCGTTATTTTTTCTGCAGTTGGAGGACTTGGTGCCGGTGCAATTGATGCCGGAATAAATACCTATATCGCCAAATACCACAGTACCAGAATGATGCAGTGGTTACACGCAAGTTTTGGCGTGGGAATTACCTCCGGTCCATTCATAATGACAATGGGAATAAACGCAACATCCCATTGGCAAAGCGGATATTTTGTTGTTTCAATGGCAATGGGAATTCTTTCCGTAATTTTTCTTTTTACTAAAGACATGTGGGAAGGTATTTCAGCCAGTAGTAGAGAAGAAGATCACGATGAGAATAATGCTTCCCTCAGTGAAACTATAAAATCAATTCAGGTACTCTTAAGTGTGGCATTGTTTTTTCTTTATACAGGTGTAGAATTGGGTTTAGGGCTTTGGATTTACTCACTTTTGACAGAATCCCGTGGAGTTGCTCCGGAAGTTGCTGGAATTGTAACCGGAGGTTACTGGGCAATGTTTACTGTCGGCCGTATTTTTGCGGGATGGTACGCTAAAATGATAGACATTCGCAAACTAATTTACTTGAGTATCTCACTGGCACTTTTCGGAGTAGCTCTGCTGCTGGCAGATTCCAGTCTTATAATAACAATTCTTGGAGTCACTTTAGCCGGTTTTGCGATCGCACCAATATTTCCCGGACTGGTTTCCAGCACAACAAGTCGTGTAGGGTTCCGGCATCAGGCCAATACAATTGGAATGCAGATTGCCGCAGCAGGTTTGGGGGTGGCTGTGGTTCCTTCAATTGCAGGTGTGCTGGCAAGAATCTTCGGACTTGAAGTAATACCACTTTATTTGTTGAGTACACTGGCACTGCTGTTATTGGTTTTTATCATTTCGAATAGTCATTCCGGTGAGAATACATAGGATTGACTGAAAACTCTCAAACGTTTGGACTCTTCTGAAACTATGAAATTTATCAACATACAATATTGTAAAACAAAAATTGGTGAACTGATTTTAGGCTCCTTCGAAGGCAAACTTTGTTTGCTTGATTTTAGATACAGAAAAATGAGAAAATCCGTTGATGAAAGAATTAAAAAAGGACTAAATGCCAAATTTGTAGAAAATAACACGGAAATTATAGAAAAAACCCGGGCAGAGCTTGATGAATATTTTCATGGCAACAGAAAAGAGTTTGATGTCCCTCTACAAATGGTAGGAACGGATTTTCAAAAAAGTGTCTGGGAAGCTTTACTGAGAGTTCCTTTTGGAACTACGTCAACTTATTTGCAGTTGGCCAAAAATATAAAGAATGAAAAAGCGGTCAGAGCAGTTGCCGCTGCTAATGGCGCAAACTCGATGGCAATCATAATTCCCTGTCATCGTATAATTGGAAGTAATGGAGAGCTTGTCGGATATGCCGGCGGGCTGCCGATTAAAAAACGATTGTTAAAGTTGGAGCAAATCACAACTCAATCTGGCACTAAATAATTTTAAAAAGAAATAAGGTCATATTGATACAGTTGACTAAGTTTACTTTATTTTCGGAGTTTTCATGAACAACATACCACAATCAATGAACTACATTCAGATCGAAAAACATGGGGATCCTGAAGTATTAAAACTGCATTCGATGCCGGTTCCGGAACCAGGCCCCGGTGAAGTACTGATTAAGGTCGCGGCGGCGGGAGTCAACCGTCCGGACGTGATGCAGCGCAAAGGGCTTTATCCACCGCCTCCCGGCGCAACCGATGTTCCCGGACTGGAGGTTTCCGGAACTGTAGTGAGTGTGGGTCAAAACGTCAGCGAGCCCCCCATCAATTCTGAAGTTTGTGCCCTCGTGACCTGCGGCGGTTATGCGGAATATTGTCTGGCGGCAGCCTCGATTTGCTTGCCGGTTCCGGAAAAAATTTCGCTAGTAAATGCCGCGGGAATTCCGGAAACCTTTTTCACCGTCTGGACAAATGTCTTTAAACGCGGACAACTCAAAGCCGGAGAAAGTCTGTTGGTACACGGCGGTAGCAGTGGAATAGGAACAACTGCCATTCAACTCGGAAAAGCCTTTGGGGCAACTGTTTACACCACTGCAGGAACTTCGGATAAATGTGAGTTTTGTAATAATCTTGGTGCCGATGCTGCCATCAATTACAGAGAACAGGATTTCTCCGAAGAAATCAAACGCTTGACTGAAGGAAAAGGCGTAAATGTGATCCTTGACATGGTTGGCGGCCCATACTTTCCAAAAAACATCCGGTTGCTGGCCGACGAAGGACGGTTAGTGCAAATCGCTCTGATGCAGGGCAGCAAAGCAGAAGTTGATTTTCGCTCCTTACTGCTCAAACGTGTAACCTTGACCGGCTCCACCTTGCGTCCCCGCAGCGTTGAAGAAAAAACTAAAATCGCTCAGGCCCTGCAAAAAAACGTTTGGCCATTGCTGGAATCCGGAGCTATCCGACCGATCATCCATCAAACATTTCCGCTCAAACAAGCGTCAGAAGCACATCGCCTGATGGAAAGCAGTGCCCACATTGGAAAAATTTTACTTAAGCCTGCTGATTGACACCGATCAAAAAGTATTGTTCGCTGCGGAATATTTCCTGCTAAACTGCCGAAGTGAATATGTGCAAAATCCAAGTGTCTCAACAACTTAACTTGACAAAACTAACTCATTTCTGAAACACTGCGGTTTCAACTTTTTTCTATTCTTCTCAAAAGGAGGCTTTATGGATGAGAATGCTAAAAAAACCACATTGCGGATGATTCCTTATGGACTTTACGTTATGACAGCCGAAGACAAAGATGGTCGAATTTCGGCTGCTACTGTGAACTGGGTCACACAGGCTTCGTTCAAACCGCCCCTGGTTGCTGTCGGTGTTAAAGCTGATTCCCAGATACATGACATTATTAAAACAGCCGGAAATTTTGCACTTAATGTTTTGGGCAAGGGACAACAGGGTGCGGCCTATGCGTTTTTCAAACCGGCTGAAAGAGACGGACAAAAAATAAGCGGCGAGCCATTTCATGCAGGAAGTACCGGAGCACCAGTTTTGGAGAACACACCTGCTTTCGTTGAATGCAGACTTGTAACAACTGTGGAGGAAGGAGACCATTCCATTTTTGTTGGAGAAGTCGTTGATGCAGGAGTAACCCAGGAACCGGAAGGTCGTGCAGATGAGGCAACTCTGTTGCTGAAGGACCTTGGTGAAAAGACTTTTTACGGCGGCTGATCGGGAAAATTCTATGACGATTGAAGTCCGGAACGTCTGCAAATCCTTCAAAGACGTTGATGCGGTTTTAAACGTCAATTTACGGGTTGAATCCGGAGAAGCGGTGGCCTTGCTTGGACCAAACGGTGCGGGCAAGACAACTTTGGTGGAGATGATAGAAGGCGTTCAAACTCCAGATTCCGGCGAAATATTGATCCTTGGAAAAACCTGGCAAAGTGATGAAAGTTTTTTGCGTCAGGAAATAGGCCTTGCCCTGCAGGAAACAAGGTTTCAGGACCGTTTGACAGTAGAAGAAACACTCCGGCTTTTTGCCAGTTTTTATCATCTTGAAAAGGAGCGTACAAACGAGGTTCTCAAGATCATTCAGCTCGAAAGTAAGCGCAAAACATGGGTTGTCCAGCTTTCCGGAGGACAACGGCAGCGGCTCGCCCTGGGTATTGCAATTCTATCCCGGCCCCGAATCCTCATTCTCGACGAACCTACAACCGGCCTTGATCCAAACGCCAGGCGTGATCTCTGGAAAATCCTCGAAGATTTTAAGGCAACTGGAACCACATTGATTCTCACCACACATTACATGGAGGAAGCAGAATTTCTCTGCGAACGAATCGTGATGATGGATCAGGGTAAAATTCTCGCAGAAGGTTCTTTAAGTCAATTGCTGGAAAAATTCAGCGAGGGGGATTTAATCGAATATGCGATTGATGGAACATTTCCAATTGAACGGGCAAAAGCTCTTTCCGGAGTTGTTAGCTCCCACTGGAAGGCAGAAAGTGGACAGGGACTTTTGACAGTAAAAAGTATTTCAGAAACATTGCCGGATTTTTTAGATTTGATAAAATTTTCTACAGCTTCTTTGACTTCCCTTGAGTGCCGCAGGCGTACTCTTGATGATTTGTTCCTGGCCATGAGCGGGAGGCATTTGGATGAATAAGATGCTTTTCAGGCTCGTTATTTCTCAATTCAAACTGTTCTTCAGGGAACCGGGAGTCGTGTTCTGGTCTTTTGGGTTTCCGGTTTTGATGGCCTGGATTTTGGGAATTGCCTTTGCTAACAAAGGTGAGATTGAGCGGAATATTGCAGTTGTTGCAGAAAATCCGGAAGAGGTTTACTTGGTTCCGGAATGGCTGCTTAATAAAACAGGAACTGCATCCACTAAGTATAGCAGAGAATCCGGACTTGAGTGGAAAGTAGGCGAGAACCATGGAGAACAGGCACACTTTCGTTTCCTTGTCATGTCAGAAGATGCAGCGATACTTGCTCTCAAAAGAGGACAAATTGCACTCTGGATCGAAGGCAGTCCGGAAAGAGATTTGCGTTTTCGCTTTGATCCAAACAATACAGATGCACGGCTGACTTATTTACTTTTAGAGTCAGCTTTCCGGAAGCAAAAATCTTTAAATCGAAAAACGGAAGTCCTGCCTTTGACCACAATCGGCATCCGCTATGTTGATTTTTTGATTCCGGGTTTGATGGCTATTTCCATCATGAATGCATGTTTGTGGGGAATCGGCTGGAATTTAATTGAGTTACGTATCAAAAAATTGCTGCGCCGGATGGTTGCCACTCCACTAAAGAAGTCAGTTTTCCTGCTCTCGCACGGTTTGAACCGCATGTTTATCAGTGCCGCAGAACTGCTTTTGCTTTACGTTTTTGCACACTTCTATTTTGATATTACAATTCAGGGGAGTCTGCTGGCGCTGTCTTTGATTTTTTTGAGTGGATACAGTGCTTTTGCCGGAATTGCCGTTCTCATTTCATCCCGAGCAGAAAATACGCAAAGCGGCAACGGCTTGATTAACAGCGTGACCCTGCCAATGTTCATCCTTTCCGGAATATTTTTCAGTTACCACAACTTCCCGGACTGGCTCATTCCTTATGTTGAGGTACTTCCATTAACGATACTAACCAATTCTTTACGTGGAGTAATAACGGAAGGAATCGGACTGGCTCAAGCCATCCAGCCGGCTATTGGCTTATTTGGGATAGGAGGTGTTTGTTTCGCGCTGGGTTTGAGATTATACCGCTGGCATTAAGATGTGTAAGTGTTGAGTGTTGGGTTTTTCTTGAGGACCAAAGAGAGCACACTATAATTCAACACTCACACAATATGTCATTTGCTTTAAATATTCTGCAGTGCAATCCCGAATTTATGACGGATCATGCGCTGCAGCAGGCGGTCGTTTTCCAATCCTGCAAAACGGATTTCCGTTCTGATTATGTCACGAATCATCACCAGATCCTGTTCGGTCCTGCTCAACTCAATTTCATTATGCAGATTGTGATGCATCAAAGTTTCCAGCACATCCCGCCGTAAGCGGTTTTTGAGACGCTGGAGTTGCTGCTCCGTTATTCCGGTAAGGATACCCTCAATCTCAGACTGGTTGTGTCCCATCATTGAGAGCTTCAACCAGATGGAATACAGGTTCCCCCTGTTGTCTGCAGGAGGCTGCTGACCAAGTCCCGGAGGTACTCCAATCAACAAAGCTGCAAGTAAGACTACCAGAACCACCTTGGTTTTGAATGCCATTTTTCTCCTTTTTTCTATTACGATTTACGGCTTCAAAGAATGGATATTTTCCCGCACAAAATAACGGGAAACTCCGCCCTTCAACCTGTCATTTCGATAAACTAAGCCATCACAAACTGCGAAACCACACCATGCAGTACGCAGTTCTCCACAGGCGATTGTTCACAAAACCGGAACAATACGCTGTATTTGTTATGACAACAATTCATCTATTATTTACAAGAACATAAATCAGGACCACCCTGTGGACACACCACGCCCCATAGAGTTAAGCAGACGGAATCCCAGACAGAACTCTCCCTGCCATTCCAACGGAAAAGCAATCCAAACCTCATAGTTCGTTATCGACAGAACAGCCGGAAACTTTAAGATGAATATCGGGGAATATAAAAAGACAGGCGACACAGAAAGCGCCGCCCACATTATGCTGCTAACAAATTAGCGGTTGCTCTTGAGAATTGTTACCAGTCCGCCGTTGGGACCAGGAACTGCACCTTTGACAAGTACAATTGCTTCATCTGCAAGAATTTTAACAATCTTTAAGCCGAGTTGAGTTACTTTACTGTTGCCGTGTCGACCATGCATTTTCTTGCCTTTGAAAACACGGGCAGGGGTTGCACACTGTCCAATACTTCCTGTACCGCGGTGCCCACGGTGTCCATGACTGGCAGGTTGACCATGAAATCCATGACGTTTCATAACTCCGGTGAATCCTTTACCTTTTGAGTTGCCGGAAACAGTGATACTTTCTCCTTCAGAAAATAAGCTTACATCAAATACCTGTCCAACTTCTACTTCATCAATGTTCTCTACTTCAAATTCACGCAGGATGCGAGTTGGAGCCTGTGCCTTAAAATGCCCTTTGATTGGTTTATTTACTTTACGCTCCGGTATTTCTTCAAAACCGACTTGTACATGGTTGCAACCGTCTTTTTCCAGGGTCTTTTTTTGGACAACTGTCACAGGTCCGGATTGCAGAACGGTCACTGGAAGTGCAGTTCCGTCTTCTTCAAAAACCTGGGTCATGCCAATCTTGCGTGCTAATAGTCCATTCAACATGGAGTCCTCAATCTTAAAATTCTTTATTTTTTAAACGCTCATGCATAATCGGAGCGCTTTTTAATTAGTGAACATAAAATAATAAATGATTTATGAATGGAATACAAGTTTAATTTTATGAAGCATACATAATCCATTCATCCAGTGCCTGTTTCAAAAATGCAGTAATTATGAACATTTCACGAATTCACAATATAACAGAAAGTCAAGCCCCAAGGTTCAACGTATTGCGTTCTGTTCTGTCTGTCGATATAATTGATTTCAATATTAACAATACTCACATTTATCTGTATTTTTCAACTCAATGAAGTTGTTCATCACCAACAAACAGAAACTTCTGCTTGCCGGCCTGTTTATACTAGGGGTTTCGTGCATGGTTGGTGTTGCAGGATATATTTATCAAATTTACTATAGCCCCATCATGAGCAGTGCTCCGGATGGTAATTCGGTTATCTTGATCCCTCGAGGTTCCACCTTTGACAGCGTTACGGCACGTATCAGAAAAAAGGGACTCCTGCCCTATCCCAGACTTTACGACTATTTGGCGGAAAAATTAAAAGTACATTCCAGAATCCAGGCCGGAGAATTTAAAATTCAACACAATTGGAATACCTCTGAGTTGCTGCAGTATCTGATTTCCGGGAAAAGCATCCGGCATCGCATTACCATTCCGGAAGGTGAAAATTATCTACAAATTGCAGAGCGCCTGCAGCTTGCAGAAATTGCAGATAAAGACGTGATCCTGTCCCTGAAAGATGATCCGGAGTTATTAGCAAAAACTGGAATTCCGGACATGACCAATCTGGAAGGATTCTTGTTTCCGGAAACTTATTTTTTTTCGCGGGTAGATACAGAGCGACAAATTTTATCAGCAATGATTACACAATACCGGCGGGTTTTTAATGCTGATTTTCAGAAGCGTGCCAAAGAAATTGGAATGAGCGAGTATAAAGTTCTTACCCTGGCTTCTATTGTGGAAAAGGAAACTGGAATTGATTCAGACCGACCAAAGATTGCTTCCGTTTTTCATAATCGACTCAAACGCAGAATGCGGCTCGACAGTGATCCAACAGTAATTTACGGACTGAGTGATTTTAATGGAAATTTGACTCGAAAGCATTTACGAAAACCAACTCCGTATAACACTTACACCAAATACGGATTACCCCCTACTCCAATTTCGAATCCCGGTCGAGCATCACTGCAAAGTGTGCTTTATCCGGCAGACAAAAAGTTCCTTTATTTTGTCGGACGCGGGGATGGAAGCAGTAAATTTTCAAAAACACTGCGGGAACACAATAAGGCAGTTTCGTATTTTCAGAAAAACCGTAAGAACCGTCAGGCAATGCGTCGCAAAGCTAAAAAAGCTTCCTCAAAGAAATTATAGTCCCATGTCCTCAGCCCAGTCAATTCAACTTGGTGATTCCTCATTCATTCCGTTATTGAAAATGCCGCCTAAAACCAGCAGTAAATTTGCCCTGCTTGGTTACTATATCCGGCAGCATTTGTTTTATTATTCTCTGGGAGTGGTTGCTATTTTAGGTACCAACTGGATTGCTGTCAGTATACCGGAATATGTGCGTTTAAGTATTGATTTGTTAAATAATGATCTCAAGTCAAGGCAGGATTTATTGTGGGAATATATGTTTATCATGCTTGGATTAGCACTTGTAATGGTGGTGGTGCGGACACTTTCCAGGATTCTTTTTTTTAATCCCGGACGTGCCATAGAGTGTCAGATAAAAAATGACATGTTCAGAAAACTGATGGCTCTGCAAAAAAATTATTATGATAAAAATCCTTCAGGAAACATAATTTCCCGCATCAATAATGACATCACTGGAGTCCGTATGATTTGCGGATTCGGCCTCATGCAGGCCTTCAATATCATAACAGCGCTTTCAATGACGCCTTTTAAAATGTGGCAACTCTCACCAAATCTCACACTTTACTGCATTATTCCCATTATCATTGTTTTTACAGTAGTGCGCCTGGGTATGAATGTGCTGGTGCGTAATTTGAGGGCCCGTATGGAAAGCTTACAGCGTCTCTCCGGTTTTACTGTTTCATCTCTCTCGGCAATAGACCTGATTAAAACCCAGACAATGCGTGAATGGAGCACGAGGCGTTTTGAGAAAGAAAATCAGGACATGCTTCGACGTTCAATGAAAATTGCCTGGACCCGCTCTTTTGTGATGCCGATGTTAAGTAATTTAGAGCATTTTTTAAAACTCCTGGTATTGCTTGTTGGTGGAATCATGGTAATCGAAGAAGGCTTCACCATTGGTCAGTTAACTGCTTTTATTGCATATTCTGCATTATTGACATTTCCTTTGATGGGGTTGGGCTGGGTAACAACCATGTTCCAGCAGGGTCTGGTGGGACTGACCAGTATCCAGACTGTTTTGCAGCAGGACCTGCCTCGTGCAAACCTTATTTCACTTCCGGAGAAAAAACTTAAATCTCTTTTTGCAGAAGGAGGACTGAAAGTAAATAATTTAAGTTACCACTACCCGGAGAGCAAGAAAGATGTACTAAGGCACATAAATTTCTCCATCCATCCAGGCCAGGTAATTGGAGTACTGGGAAGAATTGGTTCTGGAAAATCGACCCTTGTCAACGGCTTGAATCGTTATTTGGACATGGGCAAGGGTTCCATCTATTTAGGAGACCAGGACCTCGCAACTCTCAGCGACAAAGATGTCCGTACCTGTATCAGAACTGTCACTCAGTTACCATTTTTATTTTCAGATACTGCAGAAAATAATATCAACTTTGCTCTGGAAAATGGGGATTCCGGTGACCGGGAATTGTTTCAGAAAATTTTGTACTCAGCAGCTCTTGACAAGGAAGTTGCACGTTTCCCAAAACAGGAAAAAACTGTGGTCGGCGAAAAAGGAATCATGCTTTCCGGTGGACAGAAACAAAGAATCAGCCTGGCACGGGCAATGATGGAACCTTGTGACCTGCTGATTTTAGACAATGTCCTTTCTGCAGTTGACTATGAAACAGAACGTCATCTGCTGAGAGAAATCCACAAACTCCTCAAACCGATTAATAATCAACAAGCCCTGGCAGGAAGCCTGCTTATCGTTTCCCATCGTGTTACATCGATGGAACATGCAGATTTGATTCTGGTTCTTGATGAAGGACAAATAGTGGATCAGGGACAGCATGCTGACCTGATTCAACGTCCAGGTTATTATCAACAAATGTGGGCACTGCAAAACGACCACAATTCCTGAACAGTGTTGAGAATCCATCTCATTTCGAAACCCAACATCCAACTCTCAAAACTCGGTACTTTCCTTTGCTCTCTCTCAAAAACGTTTCCAATCGACTCTGGGATAAGCAGATTCTCAAAGACATTTCCTGGTCCACAGAATTCGGACAAAGCTGGGCGATTCTAGGTCCAAACGGCGCTGGTAAATCAACTCTGATAAAAGTTGTACTGGGGCAAATTCCATATTGCGGTACCATCAAACGTCACCAGGAAATTGAGGATTTTGGCAAAATCGCACATGTTTCACTTGAGCAGCAAAAAATCTTGGTTGCCCGTGAAGAAAAAAAAGACCGCTACGAAGAATACAGCGGAAATGAAGAACATTTTTTAACCGGACAAGAAGTCATGGATCCGGAAGGGAAGCATCCGGAATCACTTCTCAAGATTGCAGAACAACTTGGACTTTCGTCCCTACTGGGAAACCCTTTGCGCTACTTTTCAAATGGTGAAACTCGTAAAACTTTGATTGGAAAAGCCCTGCTTTCTGAACCAAAATTGTTGATTCTTGATGAGCCTTTTGAAGGTTTGGACACAGAATCTGTTCTGTGGCTTAAAGGAGCACTTTCAGATCTTATTAAAAACGGATTAGCAGTCTGGTTAGTCAGTCACCGTTTTGAGGAATTAGTTCCGGAAATCACACATGTTCTTTGTTTGAAATCGGGAGAAATTTTTGCTCAAGGTTTGCGCTCGCAAGTTTTGATTACGGAAGTGATGGAGGGCCTTTATGAGAAAGCTGATCACAAAGAAACTAACTTAAAAACAAACGAAAACTCTGCAGAAATAAATGAAAACCTAATTCAAACTGACTTCTTTGAATCAGTACCTGAAAAAGACAGAAAGCACAGTCTTATCCGGATGTGGAACGTTAATGTTCACTATGGTGAAAAAGTGGTGCTGAAAAATTTTTACTGGTCGGTAGAACAGGGGGAAAACTGGAAAATTGTGGGTCCAAATGGATCCGGTAAATCGATCTTACTCAGTTTAATTTGCGGAGACAATCTACAAGCTTATGCAAATGAAATTTATCTTTTTGGGCGGCGTCGTGGTACGGGTGAAAGCATTTGGGACATCAAGCAGAAAATAGGATTTGTCTCCTCTGAGTTTCAGGTACGTTATCGGCAACCTGTTACTGCGTTGAAAGTGGTACTTTCAGGATTTTTTGATTCAATCGGTTATTATCAGCCAGCATCTGTAACACAAAAAGAAAGGGCACTCAGTTTGATGGAACTGCTGGAAATTACAAATCTTGCTGATCTTGACTTCACGCGTCTTTCGTATGGACAGCAACGACTTATCTTAATTGCAAGAGCAATGATAAAATCTCCACCTTTACTCATCCTTGATGAGCCCTGCCAGGGATTGGATCGTACAAACCGGAACCGCGTTTTAGAACTAGTTGACCTGGTTGGACAAAACACAACAACACAAATACTTTACGTAACGCACGCCGCAGCTGATCATTTAAACTGCCTGCAAAGAGAATTGTGCTTTGAGGCAACTCCCGAAGGCATTTTTCGCCCAATTGTTACATGAGTGTCTGCACATGGAATATCTCTGCTTCCCGATCAAAGGAGAGATGCAATGGCAAATCCTCCCACAAATGTGCCGATTGCACTGCCTAAATTTGCGAACATGACTACGAGTAAAATTCTGGTGATATTATTTTGCCAAAAACCTCTCAAATGTGTGATATCATCTGCAAGGCTTTCAAAATCCCGTACCTGAGGTTTACGTAGAAATGCTTCAACTAATCCTGCCACCCAACCTGCAGCAACAGCAGGATTGAGAGAAGTAAAGGGAGCTGCCACGAATGCAGTTGCAATTGTTATTGGATGGCCAAATGCAATCGCAGTTCCGAGCGCTGAAAGTGTGCCGTTGATCAAAAACCAGCGCTGAATCATTTCAATACTAACGTCCGTTTCAACAGTAAAAAATCCGTAAGCAACCAACCCTACAATCAGGGTTGGAATACCCCATTTGAGCCAGGTGCCAATTTTCCCGGGAGGAGGCACTGTCTCTAATTCAGCCAAATTATGTTCCCGCTCCAGTTCTGCCGTCAGTCCTTTTACATGTCCGGCTCCAACTACTGCCACAATCCTTTTGCCTTGAGCCAGTTTTATTTTTTCTGCCATAAACTGATCTCTTTCATCAATCAGAATACGTTTCATTTCAGGAGACTGTTCTGCCAGCATCTGCATTGCTTCAGAAAGTGCATCGCTTTCCTTGAGTTTTTCTATGTCTTCCTTGCTGATTTCTTCACGGACAAACAAACTGGCAAGAAGTTGACTCAAGACTTTCATTCTGCCCCAAAATGTCATCCCCCGCCAGGTACGCTGCAGGGTTATTTTAACATCCCTGTCTGCCAAAATCAGTTCCGCTCCAACCCGTTCTGCAGCATTTGCTGCTTCAAGCATTTCTGCACCAGGTTTTACTCCCAGCTGAGAACCCAAGCGTTTTTGGAAGGCAGTCATGATCAAATTTGCAAAAAGCAAAAAGGATTTACCTTCACGAACGACCTTATAAATGTCCATGTTTTTCCATTGATCTTTATCCAGCATCGCCTGATGTCGGGAAGAACAGAGTTCAATACAAACTGTGTCCGGCTTTTCCTGATCAATGACAGAGTTCACCTCATCCACACTTGATTGTGAAATGTGTGCAGTTCCGATAAGTAAGATTTGCTTTTCATCTAAGCTAATCTCATGTACATTGCCGGAGTAAGACATTTACTAAAATAAGTTTTAGGTTTTAGAATCAACAAAAGTCAATAAATAGACATTTAATTTTAAGCGAAACTAAACAAAGGCGCAAAATGTTTTTGCCATTTTTACCTCTGATTCTTGCTTCAGCAGGTTTAACCTTATTTTCCGGAGAGCTGGAACGAACAGAACCATGGTTGAATTTACCACTTGCCGTGAATCTGTCTCTCATTATTCTTTTCAGTTTTCTTCTGGCGCAAATGCCTCAATGGCTCCGGCAATTTAGCAAATTGAAGCGATTTCCAGAAGTCAGAAAAGGAAGCTATTCCTCAACAAAATTCTCCCGACCAAGAACCCTGATTTTGATTGGCTGGCTGGCTCTTGTTTATGGCGAACATTTAGATTTACGCATAGGTCATTTATTTAATAACATTACTGAAGCTGAATCGGTAAGTTTTGGTGTATTACTGCTGCTTTACTGGCTTGCTGACGCTGTTGCCGCAATTCCAGTTTATCAATGGAATGCTCATGGGCTTGAAGAAAAGATCAAAAAGTCTGTTCTGCACCTGCGCCTGCAGTTACCGGTGCTGGCTCTGATTATCATCCAGACAGTCTGGTTTTGGATTACCAGCAAGTTTCTTCTTTCCTTCACTTCAAACTGGAGTCTTATATTTGAATTGTTGTGCAGTTTAATCCTGATGGTGCTTGTTGCTCCAGTTGTTTTTGTGAAAAGCTGGGGGGCAAAAGCTATCGAAAACGGGAATGATTTTGAAGAAATCCGTAAAGAACTGGAAAATTCCCGGACACCGGTAACAGCAATTTTATCGTGGCCGGATTCGATAATGCCATACTCCACTGCAGGAGTAATTGGCTTCGTGCGTGGATTCCGCTATTTACTGATCAGCCCGCAACTGCTCAAATCACTTTCAGCAACGGAACTGCGAGCTGTAACTGCTCATGAAGCCGGACACTTACGGAAGCAGCATCTGCTTTTTTATCTGCTTGCATTTATATGTTTACTGGAGTTGTTTGCATTTGCAGGCAGTGCAAACTTATTGCTGACCTGGACAGGAGTTTTGGAGGTTTCAGGAATGCTGATGGGTGTTGCGTCTATTTTAAGCATTATATTGTTTATTCGTTTTGGTATCGGCTTTCTAAGCCAAAATTTTGAACGGCAGGCAGACTGCCACGCTTTTGAACGTCACGGAATTTCACCCATCTCAACTGCCCTCATGAAAGTTTCCCTGCTCAACGGAATCAATCCGGAACAGGACAACTGGCACCATTACGGAATTCAGCAGAGAATTGATTTTTTATCGATTTGTCTAAAAAAGCCGGAAATGCTACAAAAACATCACCGACGCGTGTTCCGGATTAAGTTGGTGTGCGCAGTATTGCTTGTAGGACTTCTTGGCGCAAATTATATGCTCAGTTCAGACACTTTAAAAATAAAGGTCCTTGCCTGGAAATTGGAACAGTCAGCAGATAATTGGCAACTGAAAGATGCTCCAATGCTGACAAAAATGGGTGACCTGCTTTATTTTCAAGATCAGAAAACTGAAGCAGAATTATGGTACCGCCGTGCGCTGGAGATGAATCCGGAGGAACCACACACACTGAATAACCTCGCCTGGCTTTTAACTGAAAAGCATAACAATGATAAGAAACGTCTCCGGGAAAGTATAGAGCTTGCTCAAAAAGCATCAACACTAAAACAGGCGGCATTTATCTGGGACACCTTGGCAGAAGCATATTTAATTAACGGAAAATACGAAGCTGCAGCTGATGCTGCACGCCAAGCCCTGAAGCTCGCAAAAGCTAAGATGGGGCTGACAGGGGACACAAATCCGGATTACTACCGGGAAAAACTTGAAAGAATTACGGGTCAATAGCAAAACTCGTCTTACTGTCCACCAACTGTTATATTATGTTGAACTTATAAAAAATCAAAATTACAAACTTGTTTTTCATTCCTATGAAAAAGGAAAGCTATTATTTAAGATGCATACGAGTTCCTGAATTACAGATATCGATGGGAAATACAATTTTTCAGGAAGTTGACACACTATAAAAATTAATCCTTAAATAATTATTAGGAAGACATGCAAACATTGGAAATAAATGGGAAAAAATATCAAATAGATGTGGAAGCCGAGATGCCCCTGCTTTGGGTTTTGCGTGACGATCTGGGTTTGACTGGAACTAAATTTGGCTGCGGCATAGGAGAATGTGGAGCCTGTACAGTACATATCAACGGACAAGCAGCACGCTCGTGTAGTTTTCCGGTTGCTGCAGCGGTGGGCACCAAAATTACAACTATAGAAGGGCTTTCCCACCACAATAAACATCCGGTGCAACAAGCATGGCTTGAAGAACAAGTTCCGCAGTGCGGCTATTGTCAGTCCGGACAAATAATGGCCACTGCGGCATTGTTGGCAAAAAATCCAAAACCGACTGCTGAGGAAGTTGAGGATAATATCACAAATTTGTGTCGTTGCGGGACTTATGTCCGGGTGCGGCGGGGAATTAGCCGCTCTGCAGAACTGATGCGGAAGCAACGAGTTTGAAATGAAAAAACAGTCTTTCAAGCGTCGAACTTTCATAAAAACTTCCACTTTTGCCGGGGCAGGTTTGGCACTTGGATTTACTTTTGTTCCCTTGGTGAATTCAGCAACTGGTGGTCGAGTTTCGGTTTCAGGAGAAAAAGGTGCGGAACTAGGACTGTGGATTCGGATTGCGCCGGATGGAACCATTACACTGATTGCTCCCAGCTCTGAAATGGGGCAAGGGGTGAATACCTCACTCTCCATGATATTGGCAGAAGAGCTGGAAGCAGATTGGCAAAGTATAAAAACTGAAACTGCACCTGTTAATTCGGATTACAAAAATCCGGAACAGCCTATGCAACTCACCGGCGGCAGTACCAGTATTAAGGGATTCTGGGAACCACTACGTGAAGTTGGAGCGGCAGCACGGGAAATGCTAATAACGGCGGCGGCCCAAAAATGGGGTGTCAGCGTTGGGGCATGTAAGGCACAATCCGGATACATTATTCATCAAAAAAGTAGTCGAAAACTAGGTTATGGCGAATTAGTCGAAGCTGCCGGAAAACTGGATGTCCCTTCAGATCCAACACTAAAAGCTCCGGAAGAATATAGTTTGGTAGGCAAACCGGTTCCACGACTTGATCTTCCGGACAAGATCAACGGAACCGCCAAATTCGGAATTGATGTACGTTTGCCCGGAATGCTTTTTGCGACTGTCCGGCAATCTCCTGTTTTTGAAGGAACAGTGTTGTCTCACGACGAAACTGCAGCAAAAAGTATCCGCGGTGTGACAGCAGTTGTTTCAATTCCAAACGGAATTGCAGTAGTGGCAAATAATACCTGGCGGGCAAAAAAGGGTATGGAGGCACTGAATCCGCAATTTCAAGACGGGTTGACAAAGGGACTTGACTGTCAGAAGGTCCGTAAACAATTCCGTAAGGCACTTGATAACGAAGGAAAGGTTGAGCTTGATTCACCAAAAGTACTTGATTTGGAATATGAAGTCCCATACCTGGCTCATGCCACACTGGAACCGATGAACTGTACTGCATCTGTAACAGATAATTTTTGCGAAGTTTGGGCACCAACTCAAAATCAAGAAATGTCACTTGATGTCACAAAGGAAATCACAGGTTTGGATGAAGATCAAATCCGGATACACACCACCTTGCTCGGCGGCGGTTTTGGACGCCGCATTGAAATAGACTACGTGACACAAGCAGTTACAATTTCCAAAAATTTAGGAAAACCCGTACAGGTGACCTGGATGCGGGAAGAAGACATGCAACATGATTTTTACCGTCCTGCCAGCATGAGTCGTTTTCAAATCAGTCTGGGCAAAAATGGACTGCCGGAAAAATGGAAAAATCAATTAGCTGCACCATCGATTTTAAAAAGATATTTTGCTCCGCTGGGATGGTTTGGATTTGATCCAACTTCCACAGAAGGTGCGAAGGAACTGCCGTATGCAATTCCTGATTTTGATTTTGATTTTTCAATGGTTGACCCCGGAGTTCCAGTTGGATTTTGGCGTTCAGTGGGAAGTTCCCACAATGCATTCTATATAGAAAGTGCTATCGACGAAGCTTCTCATTTGGCTCAACATAATCCGTTTGAATACCGACGCAAACTTCTGGCAGAAAAACCCCGTTACCTGAATGTTTTGGAAAAAGTGGCGCAAGATGCCAAATGGGGACGGAGACTTCAGAAGGGACACGGATTGGGAATCGCAATTCATAAATCGTTCGGAAGCATTGTCGGAGCAGTGATTGAAATTTCCTCGAATACATCCGGAAGATTGGAATTGCACAACGTGTGGATCTCTGTTGACTGCGGGAAAGTCGTCAATCCGGATATAGTTCGGGCACAGATGGAAGGTGGATTTATTTTTGGACTTTCAGCGGCTGTTGGCGAAGAAATTACTTTAAAGGCCGGACGAGTGGAACAAAGTAATTTTCACGATTACTCCGTTTTACGGATGAAAAGCACTCCGGACATTTCTGTCAGCATCATCGAAAGTGGTGAAGACATAGGAGGTGTAGGAGAGCCCTCTGTTCCATTGGCCGCTCCTGCTTTAGCCAATGCCATTTTTTCTGCAACAGGAAAACGTTGTCGTTCATTGCCGTTTAACAAACATGGTGTTAAGTTCGTTTGACAATAAAACTGTCTGTACCCGAAAATACCAGCCATTACCGCAATACAAGCAAAATGCCGCATTTATTAATAAATTGGAAGAGTTTTTTCTGTGTGATCTTGATTTTTTTGTGCGTGGTTGAAACTGCATTTGCAGGAAAATGGAGGCTCAGAGCAAGGGAGCATTTTGATACTGTAACGCTAAAATACGGTAACCAGATTGAAAAAGAAACAACTTCCGGAATTGGTCCGACAATAAATTTTTGGTGGGAAGAGGCTTATGAGAACTCATTCGGACTGGCTCTTGGTTTGATGTACATTGATTTTGCAAGAGAATCTGAAAGCATCGGCAGAGGACAACGTATGGAACTCTGGAAGCTTGGATTTGAGGGCAAACATGATCCACTCCAGGGAGATGGGGGTCTTTTTTTGCGCTGGGGTATTTCAAAAAACCTGCTGAAAACCCAGGGATCTCTTGGCGAGTTAAAAGGAAATGGAGGATATTTAGGGATCGGCTGGGAGTTTCCTTTTGAAATTCTGGGGCTGGCTTTTGAGATTGCTCAAAGACAAATCAGCCTGGAAAATAATTTATTCATTAAGACCTCCAGTCCGTCTATAGGCGTGCACTTTTACAAGCACCTTTAAGCAAAGTAAAAATAATCAGATGATTCTCTAAACAGCAGTGCGGGAATTAATCCCGCACTTAATACCAGAATATTCCCAATTATAAGATCATGAAACATAGCCCCATGATAATTGTGGGGACCAGAGCAGCAATCAACAATTTTAAAGGATTTACACCATGCTCAAAAAAGCGTCCAAGAATAGACTGACCCGCGGGATTCGGTGCATTTGCAATCACTGTTAGTCCACCTCCGGTCACAGCACCAGCCACCACTGCATATTTTGAGGCTTCGGCTAAGTTCGGTACCAATGTAGCCAAATAAGTTATCGCTGCATTATCATTGAATGCAGTCAAGATCGTCGCAGTAAGCATAAGGGGAACTTCAGCCAGAGAGCCCAGAACTGGTGCAATCCACCAGGCCTGCAGTCCTCCGTGAATAATCAGACCGCCCAGGAAAAAACCAACCATGATCGGCCCCTTGAGTTCCACCTTGTTCTGATGCGTTGCAGTGAGCGACATAAACCCCAGAAAAAAGAGCAACCCAGGAATAAACAATGCTGGATAATGTGCAGTATAAACTGTCCAGGCTAAAAAACAAAGGTGAACCAGCGTAACCCACCATGGAATTGTAGTTTCTCTTTCAGCCCACATGGCTTCAAATTCGTCATGGCTCATTTGACCTGGTTTAAGTTTTTGCACTTCAGGTGTGTGGAATTCTGCGCCTGCTTCCTTTACTTCATCCTTACCCATTTTGGCAAACTGTCCACGAAAGACCATGAAGTAAAGCACATTAGATATTAAAATACCCAACGCCGCCTTCCAACCGAAGTTAGCCGCCATGAAACCCATGCTCCAATCCCATGTAGTTGCAACCATCAGAACTGGTGGTGCGGCAAA
Organism: SAR324 cluster bacterium SAR324-CTD7B; assembly: GCA_002082305.1. Taxonomy (GTDB): domain Bacteria; phylum SAR324; class SAR324; order SAR324; family NAC60-12; genus Arctic96AD-7. Next base: position 17,896 of record LSNO01000114.1, on the reverse strand, counting down.
GTGAGTGAGCGTTCCACCTACTGAGACATTGACGAAGAGCAGACCAATCGTGGCATAGGCAAATCCTGAGGAAGGCCTGTGCTTGTAAAATTGGTTAGCCAATAAAAGAGCGGCAATCGTCATTGCAGCAGGTTCGGTGATAAAAGAACCAAGCAGGGGAGCAATCAGCAAAATCGAAAACCACCAGGCAGCTTTACTGTGTCCTCCTAAACCCGCAGCAAGACCCAGTAACTGTTCTGAAACCTTGACAACCGGTCTCGTTGAGGCAATTGCCATGATTACAACCACAAACATTGGCTCAATGAAAACTCGGTCGTAGACCATGTAATTCTTAAATGTAGTCCAATCGAAAAAACCGATTGTGACAAACAACAAGGCAATGACCCACATTCCAAACACAACTTCAACTTCTCCCAGAAAGTGAAAAAGCTCTGCTTTGAAAGGAATGTCATGCTTGATTTCTTCTTCAGAAGCACCAGCCGCTTTCATCCGCTCATCATGCTCTTCATGAATCTGGTGTGCTTTGGCCGTCAACTTGTTGGCCATGAATGTGTGCAGAATGGCAATCAGAAAAATCAATGATACAACTAAATTGAACGGATTTGCACTAATGCGGTGGGATAGTATCTCAGCCATACTTGCTCCTTCCGGATCCCGGAAGCCTTCAGATCCGTGAACCTGATCACACCTCTCCGCTAAAAAATTCGGGGAACCATAATCTTCAGAGTAGCAGCTCAGAGGCACAGGAAAGGGGGTTGAATTACTTCCTTTCGATGCATATAAAGCTGAACTGATTAAGCCCAATATTAAAACTGTTACGAATATTTTTGTAAATCTATGCATAGTCTTCTCCGTTAAAGGGTTTGCACATTTTAATTTAGTACTTGAAAAAGCTGAATCACTTTCCCATTTTGACAATTAAGAGAAATCTCGACAAATTATTTTTTCTGTAAAGTAAAGATCAACCATTTTCAACATCTCAAAGTGGAAAAATATTTTTCCTGAAAGTTCTTTTACAGAAGTTATTGAAAAAATACAACATTTAATTAACTACAGATAAATCAGATTCCGCTCTGATAACTCCTGAAGAATGTGTTTCAAACTTCAAAATATTTAACCTGAGTGTTAGAGTCAGTCAGAGATTTCAACTTTGCTTTGATCCACTGACTGAGGATCGTGAACATCCTGCGGAATGGCCATAAAAGCCAGCCCCACAATGACCGTGGGAATGATTGCTCCCAATGCAAGCTTTGCAGGATTCACTCCACCGGGGAAAAACTTGGACAAAATGGATTGGCCTGCAGGATTAGGAGCGTTTGCAATCACCGTTAATCCCCCTCCAGTCACAGCTCCGGCAACTACTGCATATTTTGCTGAAATAGCAAAGTCCGGGACCAAAGTGCTCAAGTATGTAATTGCCGCATTATCATTGAATGCTGTCAGCACAGTAGCCATCAGCATCAGCGGTAAGTCACCCAGGGAGCCCAAAACAGGAGCAATCCACCAAGCCTGAACTCCACCGTGTGTTACCAAGCCCGCCAGGAAAAAACCTACCAGTAAAGGTGGTTTCAAATTGATATGGCTTTGATGTGCTTTGGTTGCCATTGCAAAACCAAGGAAGAATAAAAATCCACCTATGAAAAGCGGTGGATAGTGTGCATTCAACACGGTCCAGCCCATGAAAAGAAGGTGTACTGCAGTGATCCATATTGGGATAGAATCTTCATGACGCTCTAAATCCTTTTCCATTTCTGCTTCTGCTTCAAAATCGGAAGCAAACTTGGAAAACTCTTTTTTAAACGCAAAATAATAAATTAAGTTTGAAATGAGAATTCCCAATAATGCTTTCCAGCCAAAGTTAAGGGTCATGAATGAAGATGTCCAGTCCCAGGGTGTTTTCACCATCAGTACAGGTGGGGCGGCAAAATTGGTAAGAGTACCACCGACCGAAATGTTGACAAAGAGGAGCCCGATAGTAGCGTAGGCTAGTTTACTGGAAGGTTTAAGTCGGTAAAACTGTTCAGCCAAAAGCATTGCGGCTATGGTCATAGCAGCCGGCTCTGTAATGAAAGAACCTAAGATTGGAGCCAAAGTTAAAATAGACAGCCACCACGCACCCGGGGAACTTTTTCCAATGGAGGCAAATTTCCCTAGAATCTGTTTAGCCAACTGCATTACCGGACGTGTTGCAGCCAAGGCCATAATGACCACTACAAACATTGGTTCAGTGTAATTTACTGTTTGTGCTATATAAATTTTGAAAGTGGACCAGTCATAAAACGAAATCGTTACTGCTGCCAAAACGATAACCCAAATTCCGAAAATTGCTTCCACCTCTCCAAAAAAATGCAGCATTTCAGCCATAACTGGAGGATCTTGTTCTATTTCTTCCTCGGATTTACCCGACTTTCTCATTTTTTCGGCATGAGTGAGTTCCATTTTTTTTGCAATGCCGGTGATTTTTATTGCAGCAAATGTATGCACAATAGCAAACAAAAAAATGAGTGATGCAAACAGATTGAACGGTGTATGTGTAATACGGTTCCCCAGAACAGCGAAAATATCTCCACTTTTAATCAAGTCTGCATCTCCATAAGAATCGAGTGGAATGGGGAATAGAGGTGAACTTCCAACGTCACCACCTGCAACGGCAATTACCGCTAATCCACCAATCATTATTAGTCCCAGCCAATATTTTCGAATCTGATTCATTAAACTAACCTGCAATTAGAAAAAATTTTGTACTTCACTGTTGAAAGCAAATGTATTGTTTTTTGATCCTGTCAAATTAAACAAGGAACGAGCAAATAACAAGCCACTAATTTGACGTGATTTTATTTGATAATTCTGCAATAATGTGTGATTGATTTCACAACTTGAATACTTGTCTATTTAAATATGGCTAAAAAAAGAAAACAAAAAAAAACAGGGATGCTAAAGCGTCAAAAGGAAAAGCGTCAAAAGAAAATGATCCGGCGCCGCAAAGCAATGCCCAAGAAAAACTCTCAACAAGCAGGCTCTCCACAACAACTTGAACAACTCCTGAATACTTTACCCACGCTGGCATTTGAACCGGAACTGACGGATTTAAATATGGGTGAGGAGAAACTCCGTACATTGCTGGAAAGTGAACAAACAGAAATAGAAATAATATTGGAACTGCTGACTGAAGAGTTTATTGCAGATCTTGACCAGAGACTTGAACAGTTGGAATCAGCACATTCTGAAAAATCAATAAAATCTGTTTTGGCAAAAGCAACACGTCATCAAATTGCGAACAGTGACAAAATACCACACCTTTCTAACCCAGTACTAATTGCACTTTTCCTGAAAACACGTTCAGCAGTAGAAGGAGAAAAACTGGATCTAAACAGTTTGCCTGCAGCAATGGAAGAGTTTGATAAACGCAATCATGATTTTATTCAGGAGCTTACCAAACAAATGGAAGGTTCAGAAAAAGACGATTCTATTTTAGAAGCAGATGGAGAACTGCTGGATGAAGAAAAACCGGAAGAACGGACACCAGCAATCGAAACAGATGTTTATAATAAATTTATGGAACTAGTACCTGCTGAGAAACAAGAGCAGGTGGAAGAGGATTTGGAGGTTTTCCTGGTTGATTTTGAGCCACCACCCATTTCAGAATGGGACTCGGAGTTGATCAAAAATTTCCTGGAAAAATGGTTCCTGGAAAACGCTAACCCTCTGGAAGAAGATTTAGTGAGTATGCGGGAATCATTGTTGAGCCTGTTTAAGTTCCTAGCAAAAGAGGATTTACTACCGGATGGTTTTCTGAATAACGTCTCCAAGAGTATACAAAATTCCTGAAGGACTTTTTCCGCCGGCAGGACAAATTGTTATCCGTGCTTGGATTCAAAAAAGAAAAAAATAAACTATGTCCAAACAGGAGATAATTGAACAAAGCAAAGAATCATCTCAAATATTGGTCTTGGATGATGAGCATAGTATCCGCTGGGTTCTGGAACGCACTTTATCACAAGCCGGCTATATTCCTCATCTGGCTGCGGACGTTCTGGAAGCAAGACCACTCCTCCAGAAACATCCGATCCGTCTCGCTTTTGTTGACATTAACCTGCCCGGAAAAGACGGTCTTTCATTCACCCGGGAAATTTTAAAAGAATTTCCGTCTCTGTTGACTATCGTCATGACCGGCCAGAGTACGATGTATAACACTGTTGAAGCAATGAAAGCCGGTGCTTTTGATTATGTGGCCAAGCCTTTTAACATTGATGAAATTGAAGAACTGGTAAAACGTGCGCTTCGAGTTCCGCTGAGTACTCCGGAAACTAAAAGAATAAAATCCGGAAAAAAAGCAGACGATTTACTGGCCGGTCAAAGCAAAGTGATGCGCGACCTGTATAAGGCAATCGGTCGAGTCGCAGCTACAGATTTGACAGTACTCATTCAAGGCGAAAGCGGAACAGGGAAGGAACTGATTGCACGTTCCATTCACCAGCATTCTTTACGCTCCAGTCAACCATTTGTTGCAATTAACTGTGCTGCGATTCCTTCAGAGTTGATGGAATCAGAATTATTCGGTCACGAAAAAGGTGCTTTTACTGGTGCAACCGAACGCAAGCGTGGTAAACTGGAACTTGCCAGTCAGGGAACGTTGTTTCTGGACGAGATTGGAGACATGCCGATGAGGCTCCAGAGTAAACTCTTGAGGGTCTTGCAGGAAAAACAATTTGAACGAGTTGGGGGGCACGAGCTAATCACGACAAATATGAGAGTGATTGCTGCCACGCACCAGAACCTGGAAGATTTGATAAAAAATTCAAACTTCCGGACTGACCTGTATTATCGGCTGAATGTTTTTCCGCTTAACATTGCTCCGTTGCGTGAACGACGGGAAGATATTCCGGTTTTAACTGAACATTTTCTGCAGAAGGGAAGCAAAGAAATGGCTGTCGGACGCAAAGCAGTAGAACCCGAAGTGATGCGTGTGTTTGCTCTTTATAACTGGCCGGGAAATATCCGTGAATTGGAAAATACTGTCAAGAGCTTGATGATAACCAATGTCACTGGCACAATAATGTTGGACTCTTTGCCAAAAAATTTGTTCAGGCCTCAGCCTGTAACAGATTCTGGAGAAAGTCTTGAAGAGGTTGCATCTTTAAAACTGGAAGGACTGGTTCGGGATGCAGTTGAATTCGACAGAGATTCACTGTTGGCGGAAGTACTGCCTCAGGTAGAACGGCCCCTGCTGAAATTACTCCTTGAACAAACTAACTGGAACCAGCAAAAATCAGCCAGAATTTTGGGAATTAACAGAAACACTTTACGTAAAAAAATCGAAACGCTGGGTCTGAGGAATCAAAGAGATATTGAAAAATGAAAACAGGAACCTCCGCAACAATGTTTCAAAGGGTTTATGATGTTATCCTGGAACGAAAAAATTACTCTCCGGATAATTCATATGTAGCCTCCTTGATGGACAAAGGTATAGATTCCATTTTGAAAAAAATCGGTGAGGAATCTGCCGAAGTAATTCTGGCTACAAAAAACGAGAACAGGAAAGAACAAATACACGAAATTACCGATCTCTGGTTTCACTTGCTCATCCTGATGGGATATCAGGGGATTACAATAGAAGATATTTCACAAGAACTGAAAAAACGGTTCGGTCAATCTGGCTTAGAAGAAAAAGTACAGCGTTAATCATTTAACAATCAACACATAGAAACAGCAATGCCTTCCGTATCAAAATCTAGTTCAATTTCAACAAAAATTGCTCAGTCAAAAATCGGGGCCGTGTTTCAGCCCTTCAAAGTTCAAGGAATTCAGTTCCGGAATCGTATCCTTGCACCGCCAACAGTGGACGATCACGCGGATGTACATGGCAAAGTAACACTGGCAATAATCAAACACTACCGTTCTTTAGCACGGCAGGGTGCAGGTACGATAATTGTGGAGTCTGCCTATGTGACAAAGCAGGGGCGAAGTCACGTCAACCAGCTGGGAATTTCAGATGAAGAGCATCTTGAGGGTTTGGAAAAATTAGCCCAGGGTGTAAAAAAAGAGGGTGCCACTATCGGAATCCGTCTCAGTCACGCAGGTGCACAGACTTCTGAAAGTGCTTGTGGTGAACAGCCTGTGGGGCCTTCTGTGCTGAATTTTGGTCGGGATTTTGACATCAGCCGTGAATTCGATCAAGGTGATGTTGAAGAGATTGTACTCAATTTTGTGCATGCTGCTGAACGTGCAGAAGAAGTCGGTATGGATTTTGTTGAAATAAATGGAACTGAACAACAATTGCTGGATCAATGTTGTTGTATAAAACTTAACAATCGTGATGACGAATATGGTACAGCAAAGATTGAGAATCGTGTGCAACTGGCACTGGATGTAGTCAACTCTATCAAGAAACGTGAGTCGGTCAAAATTCCACTTAGTTATTACTTTTCCATCTTTGATAAAATTGATGATGGATTCAAGCCCAAAGATCTTAAAAAAATGTTGACATTACTGGAAAATGCAGGTGTAGATATTTTCCATCCACTCGCTATCCATGCAATGAATAAGTGTTTTGAAAACAAAGAACCTTTGTGCCACTGGTCAGCAAAGTATACTGACAAGCCAATGATAATTAATGGCAACATTAAATCACCGCAATTGCTCGAAGAAGCGGCAACACTCGGCTGCGCAGATTGGTTTGCGATGGATCAAAGTATTTTCGACCGCTTGCAGTGGTATCAATTTCTAAAAAGAAAAATTGATAAATAATATTCTGAGTAAACCAGAAAATGTCACGTTCAATTATCAAAACATCAAAGGCGCCTGCACCCGTAGGCCCTTATTCTCAAGCCGTAAGCTGCGGTAACATCCTGTATGTTTCCGGACAAATCCCACTTGATCCTGAGAGTGGAGAACTGGTTGGGAATTCGTTTGCAGAACAATGTCACCGGGTACTTTTAAATCTTAAAATAATTCTGGAAGCAGGAGGTTCGGGATTGGAACGTGTACTGAAAGTCACAATTTACATGAAAAATCTGGCTCAATTTGGTGAGTTAAATGAAATATACTCAGAATATTTTGATGTTTCTAAACCTGCACGGGCATGTGTAGAAGTAAGTAATTTACCAAAAGGAGCAGATGTTGAAATGGATGCAATTGCAGAAATTTCTTCTGTTAACTAATAATATTCAACAATAAAAAAATCAAACTGATGTCAGCATTAAATATAGCAATTGCCGGGTTCGGTACAATTGGCAGTGGTGTCGCACACGTTTTAGAACAACATAGCAAAGAACCTGATGCAACCATTAATCTCGTGGGAATTCTGGAAAGTGATACTAAGGGGAAATTTGCCAGGCCATGGTTCGAAAAAAGACCGGAATTGTTTTATGATAATCCGGATAAACTTCTTGCTGATTCACAGGTTAATGTAATTGTTGAGACCATAGGAGGAAGCGGATTTTCCCGTGAACTGATCACAAAGGCCTTAAAGAACGGGAAACATGTCGTTACTGCAAATAAGGATTTGATTGCGGTTCACGGTGCTGAACTGATGGCAGTCGCGCGAGAAAACGGACGTCATTTGCTTTTTGAAGCGGCTGTGGCTGGAGCAATTCCGGTTTTGCGGTTACTTAAAGATTATCTGCAAGTACAGGATATTCAGGGTATCCGGGCAATTCTGAACGGTACAACAAACTACATTCTAAGTGAAATGGAATGCAATGACCTTTCTTTTGAGACTGCACTTTCACAGGCTCAGGAATTGGGATTTGCAGAACAGGATCCGACAAACGATATCAAGGGAATTGATGCCCGTTACAAACTCGTAATTCTGACTTATTTAATTACTGGTCAGTGGTTTGCGCCTGAGCAAATCAATTTGGAGGGAATCGATCACTTGGAACTGGCTGATTTTGAATATGCTGAACGAATGGGCCGGAGCATTAAATTGATCGCAAATCTTCGCCTCAGTGATCAAGGAGTTCAGGTTTATGTTTTGCCTCTCATGATTAAAAAAGATGATATTCTGGCTAAAATATCCGGCTCAACAAATGCAGTGACTTTCACAGGAAAGTATACAGAAGACATCACCCTCATTGGGAAAGGCGCAGGGAGCCTTCCGACAGCCTCGGCGATTGTTTCGGATTTGAACAAAGTTCAAAGTCACCCCGAACCATTTCCTCAACCCACAGGTTCCAGAAAGTTAGAGATTGAATCGATGGACAACATACAATTTCGCCACACATTACGCTTTGAAGTTCGGGACCAGCCGGGAATATTCGGTCACTACGGCAGTATCTTTGAGCGGCATTCAATTAACATATATGCTTTGGAGCAGTTGCCGCAGTACCACCGTATTGGTAAAGAAGGCGAGGAAACAGTGATTTTCACACTGACACTCCAGAACTGTAAAGAAGGATTGGTCCACAAAGCTCTCAAAGAAATTAACCAGGCAGACTACATGCTGAAACCCGTAGTACTCCTAAGGGAAATTGTCTGAAGTTTTAAGAATACTGTTCCACAGTAATCAACTGACAAAAAGCACTCGTTAATAAAAATATGTTCAAGTTTATCGGTACTTACCGTCTTTATATTTCCATCGTTGCTACCCTCATTGTTCTGTTTTTCCTAATGTATCAAACATATAACGAGCAAGGTACATCCAGGTTTCAAATGGCAGTACAAACCATAACATACCCCGTGCAGACCTCAGTGCAGTCTGTCGTATCAACTATAAAAAATACCTGGAATTCTTACATAAATCTTATTGAGGTTAATGAAGAGAATAAGCTGCTCAAACAGCAGTTGCTGAATATGGAAGAGAAGCTGAATCAGCACATTGAGAATTCTGTACAGTTTTTCAGATTGAGGTCTCAACTGCTCTTTGCACAAAAAAAAGCCCACAAGGAAATATTTTCAGAAATTATTGGAGAGTCTGCAGACAACACTCATCAGATTCGCTTGATAAACCGCGGGAGCAACCAATTGCTTCAGCGTAACTACATTGTTATCCGCAAAGAGGGGTTGGTCGGCCGTATTCAGTCTGTTTCACCTTATCAGTCTTCAGTACAACTGATTATTGACCACCGCAGCCGTGTTCCTGCTTTGATTCAACGTAATCGCGTTAGAGGTTTGATTTATGGAACTCACGATGGCATGGAAATGAGGCAAATTAATCAGCATGCGAAAATTAAAATTGGAGATCGCGTTATTTCCAGTGGTCTTGGGAATCTGTATCCTAAAGGAATCCTAATTGGCTGGGTCAGTGGAATCAACCACGAACCCCATGAACTTTTCAAAACTGCAAGATTGGACAGTGCTGTTGACTTTAATCAAATAGAAGAGGTATTTGCAATTTTGCCTTCCAAATCTGATTCTAATTTGTCTGTTGAATGATGCGATTATTCATGCTTTCTTTAGGGTTTTTGTTAATCGGTGTCTTGATGAACATCGTTTTCAACTACTATTTTCTGCCAGTCGGTTTAAAAATAAACTGGATGCTTATTTTTATACTTGTGCTGACATTCCGTCATTCTTCAATTTCGCTGTCATTTCTCGGTGTATTTGCGGGAATGATTTTAGACTCACTTTCGCATGGTTACATAGGGCTTTATGGAATTTCTTTTTTTGTAACCCTGTTACTTGCCCGTCAGTTAATTAAATTATTTTACGCAAATACTTTTTTTGCAGTCAGCCTTGCTGTCTCAGTTATGACAATCCTGGAGGGTTGGATATCTCTATCCATTCTGGGCATGCTGGAAACTGAGCTGAACCAATCTTCTCTAATGCTGACCTCAACTCTTCCACTTGCCGTTTTGCATGGGCTGGTAACCCCATTTATTCTTCAAAGTGTAATTTGGGGAGAAAATCATTTCATAGGGGATACAGCATGAAACTGAATCCTCTTGATTTTGAAGAGTTGGACCGGATTCGGATTCGCCTCATTATTTTGGGTGGAGTCGTAATTTTGATTTTCTCCCTGCTGGCTTCGCGTCTTTGGTATCTGCAAATTTCCCAGGGCGAAAAATATCTCGAATTTTCTCAGGGCAACCGCATTCGTCTAGTTCCGGAACCTGCTTTGCGTGGAAATATTTATGACAGGAATGGAGTTTTACTGGCCGAAAACCGCCCTGCTTACCAACTGCTCCTGATAAGAGAGGACACGCCAAATCTGGAAACAACTTTGCACAAAGTTTCAGAATCTCTCAAAATCTCCTATTCTGCACTACAGGAAAAAATTGATGCCAATCAGGATTTGGCTCAGTTTAGGCCAATTATACTTGAAGAAGACTTGGAATATGAAAAAGCCATGCATCTGGAAACATTTCAGGATGATTTCCCAGGTGTTTCTGTTGTGGTCCGTCCAAGCAGATTTTATCCACAAAAAAACTTTGCATCTCATCTTATCGGCTATGTCGGAATTGTCCAGGAAGATTGGTCAGAATTGCCGGCAGAGAAACGGAGTTCCAGCCAGATTGTCGGTCACTCCGGAGTTGAACTTCTTGAGAACGATCACATGATTGGACTCGATGGCGGCCGACAGGCTGAAGTTGATCATATGGGGAGGGAACTGCAGGTTTTAGGAGAACCTGTCCCCTCTGTGCCTGGAAAAAATATCACTTTGAGCCTGGATGTCCGTCTCCAGAAAGTTGCAACTGATGCCATGAAGGGTGAAAGCGGTGCGGTAATTGTCATGAATCCAAAAACCGGCGGAATTCTTGCCCTGGCAAGTTTTCCTGATTTTGATCCAAATTTGTTTTCCGGAGGAATAGATCCGGAAAATTGGAAACGTCTCTTGGAAAATCCGCAACATCCTATGGAAAACAAAGCTATTCAAGGTCTCTATGCTCCCGGATCAATTTTTAAAGTAGTCACAGCTTATGCCGGACTTGAAAATGGTGCTATTACACCTGAAACAGAATATGTATGTAATGGGTTTTTTCATGTTAAAGGCCGCAGTGAACCATTTAAATGCTGGAAGGAAACGGGCCATGGAAGAGTTAAACTGCATGACGCAATTAAAGGATCATGCAACGTCTTCTTCTATAATACTGGAATGGGAGCAGGAGTTGATGAGTTGCATAAATTCGCAAGCCTGTTCCGCCTGGGAAAATTAACCGGAGTTGGGCTCTTGAATGAAAAAGCCGGATTAATTCCCAGCAGCAGTTGGAAAAAAAGAGTTTTTAACGAACCATGGTATGGTGGTGAAACCCCTTCCATGTCAATCGGGCAGGGTTTTATTATTGTTACGCCGCTTCAGGTAATTAATATGATTAATATTCTTGCAAATGACGGAATGTGGGTGCCACCCAGGCTTTTTTTGGAAGATGAAGGAACGGCACCTCAACAAATACCTTTAAACAAAGAATATTTGAGCTTAATCCGCAAGGGAATGATTGCAGTGGTAAATGAAGCTGGTGGAACTGCCCGTAAAGTTCAGTTTGAAGAATTTACTGTTGCTGGAAAAACTGCGACCTCACAGGTTATCAGTACCAAAACCATGGAGACACTTGACGAAGAAGCAAAGCTAAAAAAAGAATTTCAGAACCATGCCTGGTTTGTAGCTTTTGGGCCAGCGGAAGATCCGGAAATTTCAGTGATAGCACTGGTTGAACACGGTGGTGGCGGTTCAAGAGTTGCTGCTCCAGTTGTTCGAAAAATACTTAGCTACTACATCGACAATATTTACAAACCAAAATCTAAAAAAACAGTGCAAACTAACTTCGAGTCAAAAAATTTCAAATTCAGTACACGTCTTCAAATGGCCTTCAACTGAAATCCTGATTCCAGACAGGAATGTATGCAATTACCTGCATCGTCTGCAACTTTATAAACAATCTGCTTTAAACTCTCATAGAATGTCCCAGTTTATACAGCATCGCCCTTTGTGCCTGGCCTCTTCTTCACCTCGTCGCAAGATGTTTTTGAAAAAATATGGCCTCCAATTTGACTGTCACACTCCAATAATTAATGAAACACCGGAGAAAAGCGAGTCTGCAAAAAGTTTTGTCAAACGAATGGCCCATGAAAAAGCCCTGCAGGTACAAAGGACATACTCAAAACTGGCAGAAGATGTCATAATCCTCGCAGGAGATACTATTGTTTATTTTGACGGAAAAATACTGGGGAAACCGCAATCAATTCAGGATGCCAGGACAATGCTGACTCAATTGAGTGGAAGGACACATCAGGTTTTTTCCGGATATTCAATCTTAGATTCCTCTTCCGGAAATCAAATAACAGATCTTGTTTGTACGGAAGTCCGTTTTTTAAAATTAGATGCCGACCTGCTTGAGTGGTATCTTAACTCCAAAGAACCTTTTGATAAAGCTGGTGCATATTCAATTCAAGGTTTAGGTGCAATTTTAGTTGAATCAATCTCCGGGTCATACAGCAATGTTGTAGGATTTCCCATTGAATGCATAATTCCAAACTTGACCGCAAATGGCTGGATTTCCTTTGCAGAAAATACTCAACATGAGGTGTACGGATGAAGTATTATTTATTCATTCTCGTTGCAGTATTCCTGATTCCAACACCAACACACGCCATTGAGTTCGAAAACCGCTTGCCGGAATCAGTCTGGGAAGTCGAAATGCGTTTGCAGCATACGCCGGTTTACGATCGGGCTTTTAATGGTTATGGAGAAGAAGCACCTTTGCAGCAACTCATGCTCTGGGACAGAGTATGGCGAGATTCGGTCGTTGGTAAGTTGCAGCGTGAAGAGCAGAGACTTGAAATCCGCATGGCATACGGTCTGACTGAAAAGTGGATGCTGGAGGCAACTATACCTTTACTGCAAAAAAAACAAACCTCTACTCTCAAAATTGAATCCGCTACAGCTATTCAGCAGAAAGTTCTCGAAAATTTGGCTTCAGAAAATCTAAGTGGACTTGGTGATATCAAGCTTATATTTGCCAAAGACATAGTTACGACTACGACCTGGCATAATCGCGGCGGTTTCACTTTGCGACTGCCTACAGGTACAACTGGGACTCCCCGCGGTATTTCTACAAATTCAACCGGAGAGGGCCATGGCTCAGTCGGTGCCTATTTTCATTTTAATTGGTATCCTCTGACACACGGGATTCGGAATGCATTCAGGATAGAAGGCACAAATGAACTGGTTGGCAAACGTGAAACACTTGATGGAGAAAAAGGATATTACTCTGCAGGGCATCGCGTAGACCTTTTCTACAACTGGAGTATTGAGAGGCAAAATATATTTGCCGGCACAGAACTGCATTATTACCAACAGGCAGAAAGCAGTTTGCCAACAGGAAAATCTAATGCTGCTTTTCTTAAAGAGATAAATTTTGAATTCGGTTATGGTAACCTGAGTGACCTTGAGCAAAAACCACTGTCTACCCCCTGGCAAGTCCGCCTGGGTTACACTCGCCCACTTGCCGGACAAAACACCCCTATTGCAAACCGTTGGGAACTAAGTTCCACCTTCTTTTTCTGATCTTTTCCAGCAGAATTATTTAAAACAGCAAGCACATTTTTTTCTAAAGGAACTACACCGAATACAAAACCCAAAAACCAAACACCGTAAAATCAAATCCGTCAACCCTCCGCCAGATGCCATTGGGCCGTGAAAATATTCCCTTAATGACATGAATCCAGCGGACAACCAGATTCAACCATTCGATAATGTTAGAGTCCATATATTTGACGTGAAATTTGATTTTAAGTTGTAAAGCCTAAAGACTAGGGTTAGTATTTTTTGGTAAATATAGCCATTTTATTTTGGAAATTACATGGAAATTTATCCCCGCGACATGGTCGGCTACGGCCAACATCCACCGAATCCGGAGTGGCCCGGAAAAGCCCGGATTGCCGTCCAATTTGTCATCAATTATGAGGAAGGAGGAGAAAACTGTATCCTCCACGGAGACCCTGCATCCGAAACATTTCTTTCCGAAATTATCGGTGCGCCGCCCTTTGTCGGAGCACGCCATATGAGCATGGAGTCTCTTTATGAATATGGCAGCCGTGCGGGATTTTGGCGCTTACATCGTCTTTTCACCAGCCGGAATATTCCGGTGACGATTTTCGGCGTAGCCATGGCTTTGGAACGTAATCCGGAGGCTGTTGAGGCCATGCTGCAAGCCGATTGGGAAATTGCGTCTCACGGCTATCGCTGGATTGATTACAAAAATATACCCGAAGACATCGAGCGTGTACATATGGCAAAAGCCATTGATATCCATACCCGTGTTACGGGGAGCAGACCTTTGGGTTGGTACACCGGGCGCACCAGTTCCAACACTCAGCGTTTGGTACAGGAAGCCGGAGGGTTTTTATACGATGCCGATTCTTATGCGGACGATTTGCCTTACTGGGTAGAAACCCCTGCAGGAGATCCTCATTTGGTGGTTCCCTACACTCTGGACACCAACGATATGCGCTTTGCCAGCCCACAGGGTTTTAATTCCGGAGAGCAGTTTTTTGGCTATCTTCGGGATGCCTTCGATGTGTTATATGCCGAGGGCGAAGCCACACCAAAAATGTTAAGTATCGGATTGCACTGCCGACTGATCGGTCGGCCCGGACGCACCGCCTCTTTGGAAAAATTTATTGATTATGTAAACAGCCATGCTGATGTCTGGCTGTGCCGCCGCATCGACATAGCCCGACACTGGCACAAACACCACCCAACAAATGAAAAATTTTAACATCCAATATTGACTCCTGTATCCGACTGCCGATGGAGATAAAGCTCCTGGGGTTTTTCGGAAAATTTAATCAATAATTGGATGAACCAGCAAAAACATTGATTTTTTGCTTGACAATGTTACAGTAGTGTTTCCGAATGCTATTCCGACTAGTATACAAGAATATTAACTTATCGCCTACCTTGCCGATTCTGGCCCTGAACTGAGCTAGTATAGCGATAATTTCTTTCTTTTTTTTCAAGTATCTGGAACGAATATAGTTAGTCATGTCAGAAATTATTCAGAAGTTAAATCCCCGGCAGAATACAGTGGAGCAAGTTCACGTTATTCTGCGTAAAGATATCATTGATATGCGTCTTAAGCCGGGTGAGGCAATTTCCGAAAAAGAGTTATGTGGGCGCTTCGGAATTTCCAGAACTCCGGTTCGGGAAGCCTGCCTGCGTCTAAGCTTTGATAACTTGGTTGAAGTATTTCCACAACGGTGAACCTTTGTATCAAAAATTCGACTGCAAGATGTTCGCGAAGATCATTTTATCAGAGAAGCACTGGAGACAGCCACGATACAATTTGCCGCACAACACTTGACTCGTAAAGATAAAGACAACTTAAGCGAAATATTGGACAAACAACAAATTTGTGTTGATTCTAATGAGAGTGAAAAACTCTACCAATTAGATCAAATGCTTCACAAATACCTGGCACAAGTGGGGCACTCCGACAGGGTCTGGAATGTAATCGAAAATGCGAAATTGCAATTGAACCGAGTTCGGATGTTAACTTATCCAATGGCTGGCTACATGCAGATCATCGTTGACCAGCATCGGGAGATAGTTGAACGACTGTGTTCGGGGGATGTAGAGAAAGCTGTAGCAGCGATGAAGCACCACCTGAATGATGTTTTACAACGGTTTGAAATTTTGATTAAGGATTATCCTGATTATTTTATTTAACAAATTAATAAGCGAGTAATGAACGATTCAAAAGATGTATATTTAAAACAACTTGTAAAACAGTATGGTGATACCATCGCAGTCAATGGTATAAATTTGGAGATTCCTGCTGGAAGCTACTGTTGCCTTGTTGGCCCAAGCGGCTGTGGTAAGACTTCAACACTCCGGATGATTTCAGGACATGAGGATGTCACTGAAGGCAGCATAACTATTGGAGATCAAGAGGTTAATCAAGTTCCACCTGCTCAACGCGGAACAGCGATGATGTTTCAAAATTATGCTCTGTTCCCTCATTTAAATTGTCTCGACAACGTTGCCTTTAGCATGAAAATGAAAGGCATGTCGAAAAATAAACGCTATGCTTCCGCACGAAAGTATTTGGAGTTGGTGCATATGGAAACCTTTGAAAGTCGTTTCCCGGCTCAGCTTTCAGGAGGACAGGAACAAAGAATTGCCTTAGCACGTGCGCTGGTCTCTCATCCGAATGTTTTACTGCTGGACGAGCCACTTTCTGCACTTGACCCATTTTTGCGGGTAAAAATGCGTTCAGAATTAAAACGATTTCAAAGGGAATTAGGAATCTCCTTTATTCATGTGACGCACAGTCAGCAGGAAGCACTGGCTCTTGCAGATTTTGTGGTGGTTATGAACGACGGAAACATCGAACAAGTTGGAACTTCTCAAGAAGTGTTTAATGCCCCAGTCAACCAGTTTGTTGCCCAGTTTGTTGGAGGTCACAATGTGCTTGAAGGGAATATTATTGAAATAATAAATGAAAATGAAGTCGTTCTTGATGGAGGCGTTGGGCGACGTTACAGAGTTCCCACTCAAGGTTCCATTGGCGATATAATAACTTTTACCTTGAGACAAGATAGGATTGCTTTGAAAAAAGCAATCCCTGCGGACTCCAATGAACTCCTAGAAAATTCCCTGAAAGGAAAGGTCACACTTCTAGAGTACAAGGGAATGGAGGTTAGTTTGGGATTGGATGTTTCCGGATTCAAGGAATTTGGAGTGATTATCTCGGAAAATGAGTTTCAAAAGCTGAGTCCTAATGTAGGGACGCAGCTCATCGCAAGCTGGTCTACGGAGGACGTTCATGTCCTCCATGATTTGCTTGCTAAAAGCTGAGTCCTAATGTAGGGACGCAGCTCATCGCAAGCTGGTCTTAAAGGAGGCTTTTATCCTCCGTGACTTGCCTGCTAAACCCTAAGCCCTACTAATGGAGGTGTTTATGGATAAGACAAGTCAAGCGGGGAACTCAGTGGAGTTGTCCTCAAAAAAAGGACAGAGCGTCTCACGGCGTGAACTCCTAAAAACAGGTTCTGCAGTAGTGGCAGGAGCAGCAATCGGGAGTAATGCGATTACTGGTTTTCCCACAATCTGGGCACAGAACATCAAGAACATCACCCTGCGCCAGTTCGGTACAGGAGTCTCCAACATCAACGCCATCGCAAAGCGTGCCAAGCAGGACCTTGGAATCACTTTGCAGATGACCGCGCTTGATACGGACTCCACCGCGCAGCGGGTGGTGACTCAACCAAGAAGTTTCGACATTGCGGACATCGAGTACTTTACGCTCAAGAAAGTCTGGGGCAGTGGGAATATGCAGCCAATGGATATTCGCAAATTGAAGTATTACGATAAAATTGTGGGAACCTTCAAGAACGGTAAACTCACACCTACTTCCAAGATTGCGCAAGGCACTGCTCCGCATACCGTGAGCTTTGTAGAAAATCCAACAGACCGGAACTTTGCAAAGGGAGAGACGAACTGGTACACGATGGTTCCTACCATCTATAATGCCGACACGCTGGGGATCCGACCGGACTTGATCAAGCGTCCGATCAATAGCTGGACGGAGTTGCTGAACCCAGAATTTAAGGGCAAAGCCTCCATCCTCAATATTGCTTCCATCGGAATAATGGATGCCGCAATGGTTTGTGAGGCGATGGGTGAGGTGCAGTACGGAGACAAGGGAAACATGACTCAAGTTGAGATCGACAAGACGATGGCGATCTTCACCGAAGCCAAGCAGGCCGGGCAGTTTCGTGCCTTCTGGAAGACCTTTGACGAATCGGTCAACCTGATGGCTTCGGGTGAAGTGGTGATCCAGTCCATGTGGTCTCCAGCCATCACGAAGGTGCGTTCAATGGGGATTCCGTGCATCTACCAACCCCTCAAGGAAGGGTATCGCTCCTGGGGCGGAGGCCTGGGGCTTTCCCGGAATCTCGCTGGACTGGAGTTAGATGCAGCCTATGAGTATATCAACTGGTATCTTTCCGGTTG
>LSNO01000113.1 GCA_002082305.1 SAR324 cluster bacterium SAR324-CTD7B | reverse complement strand
AGCCCCCCCCGGCCGTCGCATGGGACATGCCGGTGCCATTATTTCAGGTGGACATGGTACGGCTGCTGAAAAAATGAGTGCTTTGCAGGAGGCCGGCATCCACGTAGTGAAAACTCCGGCAGAAATTGGCGAAAAGACGCTGGAAGCTTTAGCTTAAATCTTGGTTATTCGTCACACAAAGCTCTGCGCATCAAATGTTTTCTGTTCCTCAGAATGGACACAATAGTTTGTCAGAGCTAAATTGAAAAATTTCTCAGAGCAATCTGAAAAACTTTGATCAGTTACTTGCAATAGCTGGTCTAAAATTATGAGGAGAGTGTGCGGCAGTGGGAAGTGCGGTAAAAATCGCGTTTTGGATTCGCGGATCTGTTTGAAGGGTGGAGATTATTTTTTCGATGTTTTTATATTCGAAATGCTTGCAGAAAATGGAGAGGTAAAGTTGATTGATGCGCCTTTCTGTTTTTGAACCATTCCTTGATTCAACTTCAACTATACGCTTTGCGATCTCGTTTACCAGCCAGGGCATTTCTTCAAATTTATTCCGAAACAGACCAAAAATTTCTGCAAAAACCTCAATCAACGAAACAGAGAACTCTTCATTCAGTGCCTCTGGTTCTATATGGTAGTAGCTGCTGACTCGCTGTTTTATGTGTTCCAGCATTCTGCCCTGGAGCATGTTTACCAGCAGTTGCATTTCCTGCTTTACGTTGCAGTTTGATTCTTCCGAACTGGCCTCGGAAAGCGAATCTAAACAATCAGCAATAACCCGGGTATACGGGCTTATAGTTGTCATTTTTAACAGAAGACCAAAGAAAACCGGTGAGATGATTATCTTTGAATGCTTTGTCCGTTACAGTGTTAATAATAAGAAAGCAAGCAGATAACTGAGTACAATGCTTAAAAGTTAATCTACATACATTATGCAGCTTGCTAATAAATTACAAGTCCATTGGGAAAAATTTTCTATATTTTTTTCCTGTCCAGTATTGTGCAAACCGCACACCATTATTTTTCTGCCATTTTCATCAATTAATTTTACTCCGTTCAATACCTGATTTTTTAGTATTATCAGTTGCACTCTATAATCATTTCAGGATTTTTTCCCAGGGAGCAACTGTTAAAACACGATAATCTCTGAAGAAGATAAGCTCTGATTTGCTGTAGCGGAAAAAGACATGTGGTGTACAAGAGACGTAATAGTTTATGGCTGATCGGTGGATCCTAGAGTGATGTAGTACCGAACATCCGATAATTATTGTAGTCAACAGATGAAATCCCAGCGTGACATTTCAAACCTTTAATGTTAAGCGGATCGGCTGGTGATCTGAGGCATTTGTATCGGTGTTGACAGAAACGTTTTGAATTTGCTGAAGAAAATTTTCGCTGAGAAAAAAATAATCACGGCAGTGCGGACCGTTTTTCCATTGTTTGTGATCAAACACTCCACAGGTTGGACTCCTGTTCCCATCAGGATTCACTACATTCCAGGCGTCAAACAAATCCGGAATTTTGTCGGGAAACGGAGCGGTCATTCGCTGATAAGAAACACTGTCCAGTGTGAAATTAAAATCACCGCAAATCACCATTTTTTCTGGACGATCAACTCTCTCAAACGGAGTATTCGGTAAATCCAGTCCAGGTTCATTATATTGAATGCAGGCTTCTTCGTGCAACTCACGGATACGCTGGACTTGTGACAATTGTTGTTTTTCTGAAAAAAATTCTAGATGTGTATTCATCATCCGAAATGCTCCGGAACTGGTGGGAATAACAAGTTCTGTTGTTTGCCTCGACATAAATTTTACTTTTGGATCTGCAGGAGAGGGCAACAGGTGATTCAGTACCTGTACCGGTGAATGCCGGGTCAGCACCAAGTTGCCAAATTGTCGCCGACCTCCGTTTACTCCTCCTGAACGGTCATGTGACGCTCCAAAAAAAGATTCGTATTCCGGAAAAAATTTCTGCAATTCTGCAACCTGATCACTCCCGTTGTCGGTGGCAGGATAGTTTCTGGAAACTTCCTGTAAACAAATTAAATCCGGAAATCCGTCAATGAGGATTTCCCGGGCAATTCGGCTCAAGTCGATGTGTCCATCTACTCCTTTGCCATACTGAATATTCCAACTTACAATAGTTAACATATGTTTTTAACCTGATTCAAACTTTCCCAGTATCGTTTGCCCTTTAAGCTCTTTCAATCGGACAGGAAGAAGCTGATTTCGTAAATCAGAATTATATAATTCATTCAGTACTACACGGATATAATTGTCTGTGTATCCACTGATAGTGCCATCCGGCTTCATGGATTCCCAAAGTACTTCTCGTGATTGTCCCAAAAATTTCTGATGAAATACACGACGTTTTTTTGTGCTTAACAAACGCAACTTTTCACCTCGTTGCTGTTTGACAGTTGGGGGAACTTGTTCTTTCATCTTGAATGCCGGTGTTCCATTACGGGCTGAAAATGGGAAAACATGAAAATATGCTAGAGGCAGTTTTTTAAGTAATTTGAGAGTGCTTTTAAATTCAGTTTCACTTTCTTCAGGAAACCCCACCATCACATCTGTACCGATGCACAAGTCCGGGACACTTTCGAATGCTCGCCATATTTCATCTGTATATTCTGCGGCAGAATAACGGCGCTTCATCTTTTGCAGAATAATGTCAGATCCGGATTGTAAAGGCAGATGAAAAAACGGTACCAGTTTATGCTGCGCGTCTGACATATATTGAAAAAGTAATTCCGGAACTGTGGTTGGTTCGATTGAACTGATCCGGATCCGGGACAGTCCCGGAAGAGTGTTGAGAAAATCAACTACGTCCACTAAAGTCCGTTTTCCAGTTTTATATGTTCCAACGTTGACTCCGGTAATTACAATTTCCCGTATGCCCTCTTGAACTAGCATCCTGGCTTCTTCCTGCAAATTCGAGAATTCTCGGTAACGGGATCGACCTCTTGCAAAAGGTATGATGCAGAATGCACACATGAAATCGCAGCCGTCTTGTATTTTTAGCGAAGTACGAGTGCTTTGATGAGAGGTTGTGGTACCAGAGAATTGAAGCGTTGAGTTAGCGGGGACCACGTCACGTTCAATTGTTTTAGTTTGTTTTCGCAGTTTTTGGGTAGATAAAGCTGAGCTGTGAGGAATTACAGCAGCAGTGAAAGTCGTTTTGTTTATTTTGGGCCGGACGATTAAAACTGTGTTTTGGGAATCGATTTGAGCCAAATAATCTGTTATCCGCATTTTTTCTTCACTGCCGATTACCAGACTAACCCCTTCAATTTTTGCGATGGCTTCCGGATCAATTTGCGCATAACAGCCGACAACGGCGATAATCGCCTCCGGATTTTGACGGTGAAGTTTACGAATTATTTGACGGTTTTTGGCATCACTGTGCTCTGTAACCGTGCAGGTATTTAGTACGTAAACCTCTGCCCGAGCGTAGTCAGGAACCACAGCATAACCCTGCTGCTCAAAGCTGCGGGCTAATACTCCTGTTTCGGACTGATTTAAGCGGCATCCAAGCGTATGAAAAGATACCCGTTTTTTTGCTGGTTCCTGACCTTCGTTTAATTCGTCTGCAGTGAAAGTTTCAGAATCAGGTGGTAGAGCCGTTTCAGATAATAGAGACATTTGGCGGGTTAAAAGTGGACTGGGGAATATCTTCCTGTTAATATAATCATAATATTTGTCGAACTCAAAATCAAAGGATTTTTGTGTTTAGATGCCCTTACTCTCTCATAACGAGGCGAAATTTTAAAGAATGATAGAATTTAACACGCACCCGGACAAGTATCAACACTGGACTATAGATTTTGACTGTCCTATTGCAACATTAAAGTTGAAAGTTAACGAAGATGGAGGGCTGCATTCCGGATACAAATTAAAACTTAACTCTTATGACTTGGGTGTGGATATCGAACTGCATGATGCAGTGCAGCGTTTACGCTTCGAACATCCGGAAATAAAAGCTGTTGTTCTTACTTCAGCAATGGATAAAGTTTTTTGTGCAGGAGCAAATATAAAAATGCTCGGTCTTTCTACTCATGCACATAAAGTGAATTTTTGTAAATTTACAAACGAAACCAGAAACTCAATTGAGGACGCAAGCCGGTTTTCAGGACAAACATATATCACTGCCATCAACGGAACTGCTGCCGGAGGAGGATACGAATTAGCACTGGCGAGTGAATATATCATGCTGGTTGATGACGGATCCAGTACTGTCTCTTTACCGGAAGTTCCACTTTTAGCTGTACTTCCAGGGACTGGTGGTTTGACCAGGATTGTCGATAAACGCAAAGTACGCCGCGATCATGCCGACTATTTTTGCACCATCACAGAGGGAATACGCGGCAAACGAGCAGAAAACTGGAAATTGATAGACGAACTTGTACCGCGCTCCAAATTTGAGCAAAAAGTAGAGGAACGTGCCATTGAGTTTGCAAACAAATCATCACGTCCAACTGACGCAAAAGGCATTGCTCTCAATCCGCTAAACCGCAAAATTGAAGAAAATAGAATTACTTATGATCATGTGAGTGTCGAATACGAGCGGCAATCCGGAATCGTAAATCTCACGATTCACGCTCCCGATGGAGATTTGCCGACTGATTTGGAAAGCATTCATGCAGCCGGGGCAAACTACTGGCCTTTAGCAATGGCACGTGAACTCGACGATGCAATTATGCATTTATCTTTTAACGAATTGGAACTAGGCACCTGGGTTTTCCGTACACAAGGCGAAGCAGACCAAATCACTATTATCGATCAAACTTTGATCCGACATCAAGAGCATTGGCTGGTACGTGAAATAATTTTGAATATCAAACGGGTTTTCAAACGTCTTGATCTGGCATCACGCAGTCTTGTCACCCTGATTGAACCTGGAAGTTGTTTTGCGGGCACTTTGCTCGAATTGGTATTTGCCGCAGACCGGAGTTACATGCTGGACGGTACTTTTGAAGGAGGCAATGAAGTGCCGGCTATGCTTCGTTCAACTGAAATGAATTTTGGTCCATTGCCAATGTGCAACGAATTGACACGTTTGCAGACCCGTTTTCTTAATGATCCGGAAAATGTGGAAAATGTCCGGGCAGAAATCGGCAAGGATCTGGATGCAGTTTTTGCAGATGAGTTGGGTCTGGTGACTTTTATTCCTGATGACATTGACTGGGAAGATGAAGTCCGGATTGCAGTTGAAGAACGCGCCAGTTTTTCACCGGATGCACTCACCGGAATGGAAGCATCTTTGCGCTTTGCTGGTCCGGAAACTTTGGAAACGAAAATTTTCGGTCGGTTGACTGCGTGGCAGAACTGGATTTTTCAGCGTCCAAACGCAGTTGGCGAGCAGGGCGCGCTTAAACTCTATGGTACCGGGAAACAGGCCGGTTTCGATAAAAAACGGGTTTGATAATAGGACATTCTATATTTCATCTCGACCGAAGGGGTAGACCTGATAAAGTGCTGATATCTTATAGTATCCCCCACATACATTAGGGATGAAACGATATAACTCGTGACTGTTGAATTCTCTTACAGGATAACAAAAAACACAAAGGTTTCTATGAAAATAAATTACAGCGAAAAAATTCCAAACAATGTCAACTTAAGCAGTGACCGACGTCTACAACGGGCACTGGAACGCTGGCAGCCTGGATATTTGAAATGGTGGGATGAACTTGGTCCAGAAAAAAGTACTGGCCACGAAGTCTATCTCAGAACTGCAGTTAGTGTAGAAAAGGAAGGCTGGGCGCATTTCGATTATGTAAAAATGCCGGATTATCGCTGGGGCATTTTCCTCACGCCTTCTGATTCTGATCGGACCATAAATTTCGGAATTCACAAAGGACAGCCGGCCTGGCAGGAAGTCCCGGGCGAATACCGTTCCGAATTGCGTCGGCTGATTGTTACTCAGGGTGATACGGAACCTGCCTCTGTAGAACAGCAAAGACTCTTGGGAAAAACATGTCCTTCACTTTATGATTTGCGTAATTTGTTCCAAGTCAATGTTGAGGAAGGCAGACATTTGTGGGCCATGGTGTATCTGTTACAGGGCTATTTTGGGCGTGATGGACGTGAAGAAGCAGAAGCCATGCTGGAGCGGCATTCAGGAGATCCGGACAAGCCCCGGATTCTGGAAGCCTTCAACGAAGAGACTCCGGACTGGCTTTCATATTTTATGTTCACATATTTTACCGATCGCGATGGTAATTTCCAACTGGGTTCGCTGGCCGAATCCGGATTTGATCCATTGTCCCGTACTTGTCGTTTTATGCTGACAGAGGAGGCGCATCACATGTTTGTCGGAGAAACCGGCGTAGGGCGTATTGTTCAAAGAGCCTGTGATTTGATGAAAGATCACAAAACCGAAAATACCGGTGCAACTGACGGAGTGCGACAGTACGGTGGTATTGATTTGGAAACCATACAGAAATACCTTAATTTTCATTTTAGTGTTTCTACCGATTTATTTGGCCAGGAACTCTCCACAAACGCGGCTACCTATTACAATACCGGTATCAAAGGACGTTTCGGAGAAACAAAAATTAATGATGACCATTTGCTTCACGATTCAAGTTATTCCATTTTGGAACTGAATAGTGAAAAAATTGTCAATACAGAGGTGCCTGCTCTAAATGCGGTCAACGAGCGCTTGCGTGATGACTACATCAAAGACTGTGATTTGGGCGTACGACGCTGGAACAAGATTATTGAGGATGCAGGTATTGATTTTCGCTTGAAACTGCCGCACCGCGCATTTCATCGTGGTATTGGACAATTTTCAGAAATTCAAACTGATCCGGAAGGTGAAATCATCACACAATCCGAGTGGGATCGTCGCCATAGCGAATGGATGCCCTCACAACAAGACCAGGCCTATGTCCAATCCTTAATGCAGCCGGTTACAGAACCGGGAAAAATAGCCGGCTGGATTGCTCCTCCCAGAGGAAAAATCAATCGCCATCCTTTTGAATATGAGTTTGTGCGTTTCAATTGATTTTATCGGCTCGCAAATATTACCACGGATCAACGCGGATAAAACTGAGTTGTTCTTTTATTTGAGCCGCTAAGAGTTCGAAGGAAGATAATGTCCTTAGTGTTTGTTAGCGTTTTTAGCGGCTAAAATAAACCAGTTCAAATCTGTGTAAATCTGTGGCTTGAAACAAAAGAGATAAAATGCAAAAAAATACTGTTTCCATCGACACATCAGTTATTCCGGCAAAAATCGAATTTGCTCCGGAATTCAATGTGGTGGTTTCGTTCATCGACCGTCATTTGCAGGAAGGCCGGAAAGATAAAGTCATCATCCGTGAAACCGGAGGTGAAGAAATCACATACGGACAATTAGCAGAAAGAGTAAATCAGTCCGGAAATGTACTTAAAAATCTTGGACTGAATTCAGGAGACCGGCTGTTGATGATGGTAAAGGACTCCGCGGAGTTTTTCTATTTGTTTTGGGGTGCAATCAAAGCAGGTATAATTCCGGTTCCGCTCAATACGCTTTTGCGGGCCAAAGATTATGCTTTCATGATTGAGGATTCCGGATGCGCCGCAGTTATCTATTCTCCAGAATTCCGGATTGAAGTCGAACCGGCCTTGGAACTGCTTTCAGCAATTCCGGAAATTATTTTGCTCACCGAAGGCGAATCCGAATGTTTTCTGGATCAAACACAGTCCGCTGACTCAAAACTCGAAGCCGCTCCGGCGAACGCAACCGATGACTGTTTCTGGCTCTACTCTTCCGGAACCACCGGAAGGCCAAAAGGCGCGGTTCACAGTCACAGTGACATGGTTGTCACCAGTCAACATTACGGCAAAGACACACTCGGAGTACGTGAAGACGATATTTGTTTTTCTGCCGCAAAACTCTTTTTTGCTTATGGTTTGGGAAACGGTATGACCTTCCCTTTGTGGTCTGGAGCAAGCTGTGTTTTGTTCCCAGCGCGCCCCACTCCGGCAAGCACTTTTGATGTGATTGAACGTTTCAAACCGACACTTTATTTTGGCGTTCCTACGCTTTACGCCGCTCAATTGCAGGCTCTTGAATCATCCGAAAGCGAAACCTCCATAAGTCCTGACTTGTCATCTTTGCGTATGTCAGTTTCAGCCGGTGAAGCCTTGCCGGCAAACATTTTCCGTCGCTGGAAAGAGCAAACAGGAACAGTGATTTTGGACGGCATCGGTTCCACAGAAGCACTGCACATTTTTATTTCCAACCGTGCAGACGACATAAAAGCCGGAAGCAGTGGACGCATGGTTCCGGGATATGCTGCTAAAATTGTTGATGAGACCGGTAATGAAGTTCAACAGGGAGAGGAGGGGCGTTTATTGATTCAGGGTGATTCTACCTGTAAATATTATTGGAACAATTCGGAAAAGACGACGGCAACAATTGTGGACGGCTGGCTCAATACCGGAGATACCTATCATCAGGACGATGACGGTTATTTCATCTACGGCGGACGCAGTGACGATATGATGAAAGTCGGTGGAATATGGTGTTCACCATTTGAAATTGAAGCTAAACTGGTGGAACATCCAAAAGTACTGGAAGCCGCTGTTGTTGGCCGGAAAGACGAGTCCGGATTAATCAAACCTGAGGCACATGTGGTACTCAAAGATATAACGGATGCTTCTGAAGAAACGTCCGGAGAACTGCTGCAGCACTGTAAAACAGGACTCGCGCCTTACAAATATCCGCGCTGGTTTCAATTCCCACCGGAGTTGCCGAAAACCGCCACCGGTAAAATCCAACGTTTCAAACTTCGCTCAAATTAACCCCGGCTCTTTGGCATTAACGAGGCGATGATGTTTCCATTCAGAAATAGCAGCCTAACAAACGCATGCAGTCGGACCCAGCGAAGCTGGACTGCAGATGCGCAGCGTTAATGAGAAACCACCAGGATAACGAAGTGAATAAAATATTTAATGGATTTTAGTTTTGAAGCCTTAATATTTTTTGCAGTTGTATTTCTCTTAGCAGCCTTTATTCATGGAAGTATCGGATTTGGATTCCCTATGGTGGCAACACCTTTGTTGGCACTTTCCACCGATATTCAAACAGCAATTGTATTGACATTAATCCCAACGTTGCTGGTAAATCTAATCAGTATTATAAGTGAAGGGAACATATTAGTTGCTGCACGTCGTCACTTTTCGCTGGCTTTATTGGCAATGTTAGGAAGTGCTGTAGGAACGCAAATACTTCTAACCGTGAACTCCGATATTTTCGAGGTATTGCTTGGAGTCGTAATTATAATTTATTTGCTCGCTGAAAAGATAAAGTTAAAACTTTCATGGATTAGAGAACAGCCGAAATTCTCAAAGTTTACATTTGGACTTTCAGCAGGAATTATAGGAGGCCTTACAAATGTTATGGCTCCTGTACTTATTATTTATTCTCTGGAGTCAAAATATTCTAAGAGTGACACAGTTCAAGCATCAAATTTATGTTTTTTATTAGGTAAAATCATCCAGATATTTTTATTTTTCATCAATGGTAAATTTTCTCTAAATGAGTTTTCAACTTCGTCAGCAATGTTTATAGTTACCTCATTTGCCCTGTATGGAGGCATTGCTGTAAGGAATAAAATCAAGGGTAAAGCTTATCAAAAAATTCTTAGATTGTTATTGTTTATATTAGCAATAATATTATTAATCCAAGTTTCAATATAATTGATGTACAATAATCGCTTTTAGTAGTGCTGTTCTTGTGGTTACATCTGCCTCGCGGGATGTTTTATAGTTTAAAGTAAATTTTAATTTTCAATCAAGAAGAAATAAAAATGACTCAATACGTTATTGTTTATCTAGGAGGAGATCAGCCGTCCAGCCCGGAGGAAGGTAAGCAGCATATGGCAAAATATATGGAATGGCTTTCAGCATTGGGAGACTCAGCTGTTAGTCCTGCTAATCCACTTAAGAATACGAGCACTGTAAACTCTGATGGCACAGTAACCACCGGAGGCACAACAACAATGTCCGGTTACACTATAATTGATGTGGATTCTATGGATGAGGCGTTGTCGATTGCAAAGGATTGTCCTTTCCTTGATATTGGTGGTTCGCTTGAAGTCTCAGAAATAATGCAGGTGCCAGGTTAACAAACATATCTCGGGAAGTTGTTCATAATGGATTTTCCTGAAACTTTTACCTTAACTGATAAACTGCATCAAATACATTCGTGAAAGCAGATGGTGACTTCAAACCTGATGCCGACATAAATGGTGATGATATGAAATTGCGAGGCTGCAATGAAAT
>LSNO01000112.1 GCA_002082305.1 SAR324 cluster bacterium SAR324-CTD7B | reverse complement strand
GTTTGTCAACTACCCCCACATCGGCACCGGAAGATAATAATTTCTGCACAATGGCCTCTCTGCCGTACATTGCTGCAAGAAGCAATGGTGATCTTCGAAATTCTTTTTCCAGAGAGTCCGTTTTTGCACCAGCCTCCAGCAGTACTTCAGCAATTTTTTCTTGCCCGGATCTGATTGCCCAAATTAAAGCAGTTGATCCATTGAGTGAGGTTAAATCTACCTTTGCACCACGCTGAATTAAGATACGGACAATTTCCAGATGTCCGTTTTGGGCAGCATACATTACGGATGACATTCCCAATTCATTCTGTAAGTCAGCCCTGGCACCATGCTTCAATAATGTTTTGAGTACGTCTATCTGACCTCTGTGTGAGGCGAACATCAAAGCAGTCCATTTTTGATTAGTTTCTGCATTCGGATTTGCACCCTGTTGGAGTAAAAACCTGACTGTGTCAAGATGTCCTTTATGAGCTGCCTTACTCAAGGCCGAATTTCCTTGAGTATCCGTATCATTCAGACGGGCACCTTTTACTACAAGTATTTTTACAATTTCCTGTACTCCAATTCCAGAGGCAAACATAAGCGGGGTTACTCCGTGAAATTCCTCTGTCCCACGAATATTTACACTAACACCCTGATCTAAAACTCGCTCAACTGCAGTCACACTTTTAAGAATAGCCAACATCAGACGAGTCCAGTCATCACGTCCTTCAATGCTGATTAAGTAATTTTCCAGTTGATGGCGTAGCTGAGAATTAGTTTGCTTACCTGAACTTTGCGCAAAAGCCTGTGATGTAAAATTAAATACAGAAGGAAGCTCAAGTAAAGCTGTTGCAGGTGGAGTAATCAGCAAAAAAAAGAGGAGCGACTGTACAATAGTTGCCTGGGTTGAAGTCCGGAACCTAACTGCCCGTAACTTCCAGAATAACCTGAATGGAAAAACTTTACTCATTGTTCGTGGAATTGGCACGAGAGGACAAATCGTTTTCAGGAGTCTCTTCAGCTGGATATAGGCTGCCGCTGATATTGAGTAAAAGACCTGTTAAAAACATGGCTACCACAAGAGATGTGCCACCGTAACTGATGAAAGGGAGAGGCAAACCTTTAGTTGGAAGCAGACCGACAACAACAAATAGGTTTAGGATAATTTGAAGACTGAGAATGGTTGTTGCCCCAAAAGCCAAGTGTTTTCCAAATTCGTCTTGAGCATTCCACGCAATCCAGTAACCCCTCCAAATAAAGACAATAAACAGAATAATCAGCACACAAATCCACAAAAATCCTAATTCTTCTCCAATAATTGCGAAGATAAAATCGGTGTGGGCATCCGGAAGGAAAAGCCGTTTCTGCAGGCTCTCTCCGAGGCCTTTACCAAGCCAACCTCCGGTTCCAAGTGCAATGAAAGACTGAATAATTTGGAATCCGGCATTTTGAGGGTCATCCCAGGGGTTCAAAAAAGCCAGCATCCGCCTAACACGGTAGGTGTGTGAAGAAATCAGCAGCCCTCCAATAATCCCTACCCCTATCAGACTGGTGGCAATATGTATCGGGCGGCCCCCACCGACGTAGAGCATCAACAAGACGGTTGTTGCTATCAAAACCACTGTGCCAAAATCCGGTTGCAGCAGGACTAGAAAAAGGTAAATTCCAGTAACAATGAAGTTAGGAGTTAGACCGCGGAAGAACGAAGCCAGCAATTCCTGTTTTCTCTCCAAATAGGAAGCAACATAGATAATCAAAACAGCTTTCAATAATTCTGCAGGCTGCAGACTAAACGAACCTATTCGCAGCCAGCGGCGTCCTCCCTTAACCTCATGTCCCACTTCAGGAATCAAAACCAGAATCAGTAAAATCAACATTACCAGCATTAACCAAATTGAAAATTGCTGCCATTTGTGATAGTTCACGTACAGTGCAACTCCCAAAACTACAAGTCCTGCCAGTATGTGCATCAAGTGCCGGTATAAAAAGTATTGACCATCATCGTATTGAAGGTCGGCATAAACACCACCTGTACTGTAAATCATCACTGTTCCCCAGGAGAGCAAAAATAATGTTGCTCCAATCAGAGGAAGATCATAGCGAGTGTGCATAAATATTATTTAGTTTTCAACCTGGAATACTTTTAAAGCAAAATAGCTAACAAATTTTTAAGTATAACGTTCTTATGAAGAAGATTCAAATGCACTTTTTACGAGTTTTTGCCGCAAGGACTCAAGATATTGCGGATTTTTTTCACGTTCCGAAATAATTTCTATTACTGCAGATTTGTTTGCTTGAATTGCTTTTGAATAATCTGTCTCAAAAGCACTGATCGAACCAGGGTTAAAATAATTCAAATTAAACATTGAAGAAACTTTCCGGAAATTATAATCGTGTGGTGCAGCGAAAAATGGTTCGAAAATATCTGTCTGCCGGGCAACAGGAAGGAATGAAAAAATACCTCCTCCGTGGTTATTGAGTAAAACCAGCAAAACTGGTTCAGGAGAATCTGTGAGTAGTTTGAACGAATTAAGATCGTGTAAAGCTGACAAGTCGCCAATAAGCAATGTGACCGGCTTCTGCATTCCTGAAGAGTATCCGCATGCTGACGCTATAAGGCCGTCAATTCCACTGGCGCCCCGATTGAGTGCTGTTGGAATATCCGCTCCTTTTTCAGAACCAACCATGTCCACTGCACGGACTGGGAGGCTGTTTCCGATGAAAAAACCATGAGTTTCAGGTATTATCTGAGTCAACCTTCGCACCAAAGCAAATTCATTAATCTTCTCATTTTCTGAATTTGCGGAAAAATGTTTCTCTATCAAATCACCAGCCTTTTCTGATGCCTGAAGCCATTTCTGCGTTTTTGAACGGTTAACGGCTGACCTTTTATCCAGTCGCAATTCATGCACTAGATGCTCACAAAATTCTGTAATATCAGCCTCTATTATCCAGCGAAAATTGTGAGACTGATCGTGACGTTCAGAATGGTCTGCGATCCAGACCATTTGAGAGGGAGGGGTCTGTTCCCAGCGCGTAAGCCAGCGTTTAGATGTAGGTGGAAAACCAATGTGCCAAACTGCTTCAATGTCCCAGTTTGAACTGATAAGATCATCATGCAGCAGTTGATCATAGTAAGTTATCCTGTTCGGGCAATTATTACCCAGACGTAGTCCGGAAGTGACATCTGCAAATACCGGCCAACCCAATTCTTCTGCAAGTTTTCTGAGGGAATCAAGTGAGTTTGAAGGAACACGTCCGATGCTCAAAATTCCGGATTCAGGACGGCTTTCAATCAATTCCAATATTTCTTTTTTTGGCAGGATTTTTCTTGAAATCGCAAAGTGAACGTAGCAGTTTGTTTTCGGCGGCAGTAGTAAATCTATACTTTTTTCAGCCTCATTTTTTTCAAAGAAAGGTTCGCGGAAAGGTAAATTCAGGTGTACCGGTCCGGACAAGGGACGCTGTGTTTTTGATAGCGCATGGTTAATTGTGGAGAGCAAGGCTGCGGGAGTGAACTCCGGTCCGGGACATCCTGGATCAAAAAACCAGCGGACGTGTGTTCCAAAAATGTGAGTCTGGTTAATAGCCTGATTGGCTCCGGTATCTCGAAGTTCTGGCGGTCGGTCAGCAGTCAGTACCAGCAGAGGAATTTGCTCAATTGAAGATTCGATAACTGCAGGCAAATAATTTGCGCCGGCAGTTCCGGATGTGCAAATCAAGACTGCCGGTTTCCCGGTTGCTCTGGCATGACCGAGTGCAAAATATGCGGCTGCACGTTCATCGTAAAATACAACAGATTTTGCCAGGTCATTACGGGCAACCGCCGCAGTCAAAGGTGTGGAACGTGATCCGGGCGAGATACAAAAACACAACGTACCATGCCGTACTAATTCCTCAATAATCCATTCTCCCCAACATTCATTCCAGTTCACGATCGTCCCAGTAAAGATTTCCAGCTTTGGAGTTTGACTTCTATCTCCCTCCACTCTTCTTCCGGAACTGAACCTGCAACGATTCCAGCTCCTGTATAGACTCTTAAAGTGCGTCCGCATAACAGTCCGGATCGAATTGCAACGGCAAATTCAGCCTGATTACGGTTTATCCAGCCAACAGGACCCGCATACCAACCTCTGTCAAATGGCTCCAACTCCCGGATAATCTCACGAGCTTCCGGATCAGGTGTTCCTGAAACTGCCGGTGTCGGATGGAAAGACGGAAGCAAATCGGAATCATTTACATTCGGACGCAGGATCCCCTGCATCCTGCTAAGCAGGTGTTGAACATGCCGCAGGGCCAGGCGCTCCAAGTAAGACAAGCGTTTTGTTTGCCGGCAAAATTGCTTCAGTACACGTTCCATTCGATCTAAAACCATTAAATGTTCACGCTGTTCTTTTTCACTGTTACGTAGTTCGTCTGCCAAACGTTGATCATCTTCAAGTGTTTGTCCGCGGGGACGTGTTCCGGCAATTGCTTCACTCCCAATTTGTGTTCCCGATCTTCGGTAAAGCAGTTCTGGAGTGATCCCCAAAAAGGCTTTATTGGGAGCAAGCTGAAAACAAAAATGAAAAGCTTGTGGTGCGTGACGTCCCAATTGGAGCAGTAGTTCGGTGGGGTCATAGTCACGGGCCAAACTGAAAACTGCAGCTCGTGCCAAAACCACTTTGTCTATTTTGCCGCTGGAAATGTTTTCAAGTCCTTGCTCAACCAGGCGACACCATTGTCGATATTCTGGAAGATCGTGCCGCTCCAGTCCAATCAGCGGATTATCTGGAATGATGACATCTTCCGTTCGCAGAGACTCCAGCAAATTTTGCAACGGCTGAAGCTTGGAATTCTTTTTATCACCTGGAAGGAAATTACAGGCCAAAGTTACATTTTCCTCGATAATGCTTAATTCAACCAGTGGTATAGTAAAACGTGCGGTTCCCCAAGTTTCCCACTCTGGGGAAATTGAAGCTTTGGAGTCAAAACGCATTCCTCCGTAAAAACGGACTGTTTCAGGAGAATCCTGTAAAATTTTACTGATAACTTGCAATATATTTTCGTAACCATCCTTCCCGTCTGCAATCTCAAGGGCTGTACCAATACCGGCAAATTGTTCTTTTTGCGAACGGTTTTCCCAATAAATCTTCTGTGAACAATCCTGTAAGGTTAGCCATTCCAGAGGATGAGCCGACTCTAGAGAAGCTTCCAGACGTACAACTCCAGAGTTTTCAGGGATTGGTTTATTTTGGGAATTATCCCATTCTTTGACTTGTTTTAGTAGGAAACAGCGGGCATCCTCAAGCGATTGAAATTTTTCTGGTTTCACTTTTAGATTATAATCAATTGATGGTTGGTTTGCAGGCAACATGTACAGTGGAAGCCCCAAAAACGAAATCGTGTATTTCAACCTGCTGGAATCCTGCTTCAAACATTAGGCGTTTAAGTAATTCCTGGTTAGGATATTCAAGTGAAGAATTTGGCAAATATTGAAACATATCCTGTCCGGGCATCAACAAATTTCCGATCAAAGGAACGATACGGAAAAAATAAAAGTTATTTAGTTCCTTAATAACCGGTAAACGAACTTTTCCTACATCCAGGCTGACCAAAACTCCGCCTGGTTTCAGCACACGCAAGATTTCTTGCAGGCATCCGTTCAGGTTTGGAACGTTTCGTAAACCGTACCCAATCGTGACTGCATCAAAATTTGTATCCGGAAAAGGGATTTCCATTGCGTCACCCAGCAGATATTGAATTCCTGAATTATTGCTGCTTTTGGATTTGGCAATGTTGAGCATTTTTTGCGAAAAATCAAGACCTGTCACTTTGGATGCAGGATATTGACGTAATACTTCTCGAGCGATATCGCCGGTTCCACAGCACAAATCCAGGCAGTGTTCTTCCGGGTGCAGTCCAGTTTGTCGTACCACGAACCTTTTCCAGTAGCGGTGCATTCCAAAAGTGATAAGATCGTTGAATCGATCGTATTTTTGAGCAATTTCATCAAACTTTTGTTCAACGTAGCGAGATTTTTCATCAGTTCCTGGAAGTGTGTAGGTCATCGATTTTTATTTTAAAGCAGCTTTTTAGGAGGTCAAGAGTGAGGAATATTTTTCAGTTAATTCTTTGAGGTCCAGTCGGTAATAACTTCCCAAACAGCGGAGTTTGAGAATTTCTTTTTCTATTTGTTCAACTGCTGAATCCATCTCAGAAGCACAGGCATTCACGTCCGCAATCCTGTGACCCATTTCGTAATTTTGATGATTTGCCATATACAGTTGACCGTCCTCTTCATCTACTTCATTCCACCACAAGTCACACTCAAGAGGTGCTGAAACTTCAACCGGTAATTTTGGTACAGAAGGAACAACGTAAGGATAGCCGTATCCTGCTAATGTAAGAGTGCAGCCAAAAAATTTCTCCGGATGCCAATCCAGTACAGGGACTTGATCCCGGACGACTTTCAGCAAAACATCAACCGGGTTTTTTAGCATCCTCAACAGAAGCGCGGTTGTAGTCACACCTAAACGAATGTTGTATTCAATTGCATGCCAGGTTCCTTCTTTGCGTATTGCAGTGACCTGGAGCGGTCCGGTGTAGCCTGTTTTTTCAAACCAGGGCTTTAGAGGATGAATTAATTCTCGAGCTAAACCAAATTTATCATCCGGATCCTGTTCTACAATTCCGGCCAAAGGTGCACCTGCCAATGGCCCCATATCTCCGGTAAAAGCACGTTTGTATTCCTGGTTTGTAACCAAACTGCGTATCTCTCCGCCACTGATAAAAACAAAATGTCCGGCCTCCTCTTTTCCAAGATACTCCTGTAAAAATAGACCTTCTGCATAATCCACGCGCTCAATCCAGCCCAGCGTATCTTCCGGGCTTTCACAGATAATGGCATGAACTGGACTGAAGGGAGAGCAAATGGGGTTTTTCAAAACATAAGGCCGCGGATCGTCCTGCATCAACTGTCGTGCCTCAATGCGGTTCTGCACATGGTAGGAGGCCGGCACTGGAATGCCGTATTTCCGGCACAACTCCGAAGACTCCTGTCGTGAAATTTCTATCCGCATTGCATCTCCGACAGGACTAAAAATCGGCCAACCCTGCTTGACCAGGTCTGCAGCCCAAGGCTGTTCTGCCCAGGCTACTGCCTGTGGAATTATCAGATCAGGTTTAAATTTTTCAATCAGGGGTAAAGGAGACGGATGATCTTCAGTACTCCAGGTTTGACCGACTATTTTGGGGCCGAAGTGACTGTAGGGTCTTGTCAGGTAACAAGCGGTTTCTGCGCCATCTTCCCGAAGGATAGTTTGTACTGCATGCGCAAAAGCACCCACACCCAATACCATCACACGAGAAGTCATATTAATTTTAATTAAGCAGAAAGTGCAGAACAGACTGATCTTCCAGAAATCGACTACAGCAAAAGTAAAGTTTCTGGACTGTTAGTTTCGAAAAAAAAGCTCATTTATTGAAGTCTGATACTAACATATAAAGTGACATTCTCCAAGTCGTCTCTTACTCTAAAAAGATTGCTGCTTCCGGGAATCTCCTGCAATTGACTTGAAGCCAGATTGTTTATGGTTTAGCCTCAAATGATAATTAGCAGGTTTGACCGGACTAAATTATTCAGCAGGGTCGGTTGAACGGAGAACGCCCGGATGGGAAAAACTATCTATAAAAAGCAAAGAAGTTGGTTATAAAAACAATAGTTTCTGTTTTGATAAATTTTTCATTCCTCTAAAATTTAATTGTCCCACTTAGGAATAACTATTACCTGACAATTTAAATGGTCAACAAAAATATAGTCTTGTGGCTTTCCGGCATAATGCTGCTTGGGGGTAATATACGTATCTTCTACCTTTTCTAATGGACTACTGGAAATCTTCAATTCAAAGGTTATTCATTACCTTTTTATCCATAATAGTATTGCTTCTCGTAGGGAGAATTTTTTTCTTTCTAGATTATTTGCCAACTGATTTCTGGGGAAAGGCTTCCTGGTTTGAGGTAATGCTAGTATTTTTGTCAGCTACTAGATTTGATGTATCTACGGCTAGTGCAGTCATTTTACTTCCGGTATTAGGAACCCTTTTGCTGCTGCCATTTTCAAAGAGTTTGAGAAAACTTTGGAGAATGATTACTCATTGGTACAGTCAAATTTGTCTCTACACAACTGTACTTATCATTATAGTTTCCCATTATTTTTTTTATTACTACCAAGATCATTTTAATTCTTTTTTTTGGGAGTTTTGGGACAACTGGGAAAATTCTAAACTGGTAATCTGGAGCATTTTTGATGAGCTTCCCATACTCAAGTTGAGCATCAGTTTATTGGTACTCCTAGTTTGGGTCAACGTCCTTCACAAAATTCTGCAACATCTGGCTGCGTCACTATCTGGTTTATTTTCTAGAAAAATCAGTTTGATTATGATTCCTCTTTTGCTTTTAGTTGGATCCAGAGGAACTTTTGACCCCCTGCCACTCACTATGCAACGATATCGAGAACAAGTTTCTGCCATACCACATCTGAATCTGATTCACGGTAATCCATACTATGAGCTGTACTCTAGTTGGGGAGATACAATAGATGCATCAGACTCCTCTAAGGTAAAAAAATTTTTAAAACGATCAACAAATAAAATCCCCAAATGGTTTGCTACTGTGGCAGAAATGGATGATAGCAGGAAATTTCGAGGAGTTGATGAATCTACTTTTTATCTTGAATATCAGGTTCCCGCTTTGAAAGAAAAATATCTCAAACAAAAACCCAAGCATATTGTTTTTATCTTTATGGAGAGTCAATCAGCATGGCTTTCTTCATACAAGGAAGGTGGTTTTCAACAAAAAATAAGACAGAACTTGAATAAAATCAAAAAACAATCTTTGTCATTCAGCCATTTTTTCCAAGCAGGTGGAGGGACACTAAATAATATAATGCAAATCAATCTCTCCATTCCAACTAATGAATATTCTCGAATCGAATTTTCTTCTGAAATTTATAAACCTTTTTCAACAACATTCCCTAGAATCATGGAGCGTCAAGGTTACATTCCACTCTTTTTTTATGGTGGTAGTCTGTCTTGGCATAGGCTTTATCACATACTGCCAAAACTGGGATATCATCAAATTTTTGGCGAAAGCTCTATTCAAAATGTTTCTAAAACCCGGTTTGGAGTTCACGATGCCGATTTGTTTGAACTGGTTCATCAAAAGTTGTTGCAGGCAAAACAGCCCACATTCAGCTTTGTAATGACTCTCAGCAATCATCCACCATATGGAGTTCCTGAAAATTTTGTAGGTCAAGTAACGTCTTCAAATGCACCATCTAAACTCAAAAAGCGAATTCTTGACGAGGATAATTTTGATAAAAGGATGCGAGCTTTAGCTTATGCAGACCAAGCTTTGGGAGGATTTTTCCGAAAGGCAAAAAAATCACCTTACTTTAAGGAAACTCTTTTTGTGCTGACGGCCGACCACGCCCATCCCATGGCTCTTAAATGGGAACCTGAAGAGCGATACCAACTAAGAAAAATTCCTTTGTTTTTCTATTCTCCGGCCTTATTAAAAACGTCTAATACTGTTAATGATAATTTTGGTTCACATATAGATATTCCACCTACCATTCTTTCGCTGATTACTGAAAAACCTGTGATGGTGCATAGTTGGGGGAGAAGCCTGCTCGAACCTCCAAAAAGCAAATTACTTCTAAGCAATGAAATTAACTGTTTTAATGATGTATGTATAGCCAGTAATCAGGTTTACGTTTTACAAAAAGATCAAAAGCTGGTTTTATGCAAAACCACACTGTGTATAGAAAAATCTAAACATTTAACCAAAATTATCAAGGCTTTTTCAAATTCTGGTTCCAATTATCTCTTTAATTACCACATAGTTAAATCTGAGTAGTTATTTTGTTCAAAGCGTTTCTGCACGCAGATATCCTATTGGGGAGTTACCCTTCGACTTGAATAACATCTCAAACTCCGTCAGAATATTCTTTGCGTTGTATTCACTTTGATGTAAATCTTTGCTGTATTCAACAATCTTGTAGGTCTCAAGATTTTG
This sequence comes from SAR324 cluster bacterium SAR324-CTD7B, assembly GCA_002082305.1. GTDB lineage: Bacteria > SAR324 > SAR324 > SAR324 > NAC60-12 > Arctic96AD-7. Next base: position 25 of record LSNO01000112.1, on the reverse strand, counting down.
TATAATATCTGTTACCGTTTCAAAG
>LSNO01000111.1 GCA_002082305.1 SAR324 cluster bacterium SAR324-CTD7B | reverse complement strand
ATCGGTTCCACTCCAGCCGTCGTCAATGCTGTAATTGATGCTTTGTCTGACTACGGCGTGAAGGATCTTCAGATGCCACTTTTGCCGCAACGTGTTTGGGCTGCAATGCAACAAGCGAAATAAATCTAACCCTATTGATAAAAGGTTATTATGATACCAGAATCTTTTGATTATCAACGCGCCGGCTCGGTGAGCGAGGCAATTTCGCTTCTGCAACAAGGCGGCGAGGAAACCAAAATTTTAGCGGGAGGACACAGTTTGATTCCGACCATGAAATTGCGCTTGTCAACTCCGGAAACTCTGATTGACATTGGAGGAATTCCGGAATTAAAATACATAAACGACAAAGGCGATTATTTGGCAATCGGAGCCGGAACCACGCATTGGGCGATTGAATCGTCTGATTTGGTGTCACAAAAAGCTCCGGCCTTGAGTCACGCCGCCGGACAAATCGGCGATGTGCAAGTCCGGAATCGCGGGACCATCGGCGGCGTTTTAGCGCATTCCGATCCGCAAGCAGATTATCCGGGAGTCGTGCTGGCACTCGATGCCACGATCGTGGTCCAAGGTTCCGGAGGAGAGCGAACTATTCCGGTCTCCGATTATTTCACCGGGCTTTGGGAAACTGCTCTTGGTGAGAATGAAATCCTGACAGAAATAAGGATTCCAACTGACAGCGCAAATGCTAATTCCTGCTATCTGAAATTTCCACAACCGGCATCTCGTTATCCTTATGTAGGTTGTGCGGTAGCCATGAGTACTTCAGGAGGAAATTGCTCAGATGTTCGTGTTGGATTTAGCGGTGTTGGCGAATGCGGTTTCCGGGATTCAGGAGTTGAAGATGCCATCCGGGGGCAAGCCTTGAACGAATCATCAATTGGTGCTGCATCAGGAAAAGCAGCTGAAGGCCGCAGCGTTCTTAGTGATGTTTTTGTCAGTGAAGAATACCGGCGTGCTATGGCACAGGTTTATGCCAAACGTGCGCTAACTCAACTTTCCTGAAAAAACTCTTCCAGCCTCTTAATCCCTGTCTGATTTATTCGGTCAGGGATTTTCCTCTCTTTTGTATTTTTCTCACATAATTTGTTATGCTTTTACAATTTAACCCATAAACAAATCAATATATTATGATTGATCTTCGCAGCGATACTATAACACTTCCAACTGCAGAAATGCGGGAAGCAATGGCACAAGCTCCTGTGGGTGATGATGTTTATGGTGAAGATCCAACCGTCAATGCTCTGGAAGAACGTGTCGCAGAAATTCTCGGAAAAGATGCAGCTATTTATATGTCTTCCGGAACCATGACCAATCAAGTGGCAGTAAGAACACACACTGAACCCGGAGATGAAATATTAATCGACAAGAATGCACACATATATTTTTATGAAGCTGGCGGAACGGCGGCACTCTCAGGAGTGATTTGCAGCTTAATTTCGGGAGAAAGAGGAGTTTTTGGGGCAAAAGAAATGGAAGATGTTATCTCCGAAAAAGAACCTCATACAACAATTATGAGACCAGTGGATTTGCATTTACCTCGTACAAAGCTGGTTTGTTTAGAAAATACGACCAATCGTGGAGGCGGAAAAGTTTGGCCACTTGAAAAAATAGCTGAAGTGGAAAAAGTTGCCCGATCAAAAAATTTAAAAATGCATCTTGATGGAGCACGAATTTGGAATGCGGCAACTAATTTAAAAGTTCAAGAATCTGATATTGCACGTCATTTTGATTCAGTCAGTGTCTGTTTTTCCAAGGGACTTGGGGCGCCAGTGGGCTCAGCTTTGGTGGGCAGCTTTGATTTTATAATGGAGGCCAGGCGATTCAGGAAACAATTCGGTGGCGGGATGAGACAGGCTGGAATTGTAGCTGCAGGAGCTTTGTATGCGCTCGAAAATAACAGAAAAAGATTGAATGAAGACCATGCGAATGCAAAATTATTTGCCAGGGGACTTGAAGAAATTAAGGGAATTCAAATCAATCCTGAAGATGTAGAAACAAATATCTTAATTTTCAGTTTGTCAGAAATGTCTTCACATGAATTTGCCGAGCGTCTGAGTGAACAGGATACTCACATGCTACCGTGGGACAACACTTCAATCAGAGCCGTCACAAACTTGATGGTCACAGAGGATCAAATTCTCAAGGCACTAGAGCAAATTCGTCAAGTTGTATCGGAATAAGCTCTGTGTTTAGATCTTTCACAAAAATAAATACTATTTTGAAAATTTGATAGTTTAACTAATCGTTTTTGTCATATCATCTTTTCCTCAACCTTTAACAGTTTTGCGTATGAATCGCCCTCTAAACGGTGTCTATACAGCTTCCTTGACACCTCTCACAGCCTCATTTGAACCAAATTTACCAGCATTAGTTCGTCATGCACAATGGTTACTCGAATCAGGGTCTGATGGGGTAGTGTTACTTGGTAGCACTGGCGAGGCCAATTCGTTGACTATTGAACAACGTCTGGCCATTATTGAACTATCTGCAAAGAAATTACCAACGGATAGTCTTATGATGGGTACTGGCTCTTGTGCTCTTCAGGATGCTGTACACTTAACTAAAGCCAGCATTGATGCAGGTGTTTATACAGTTTTGGTGCTCCCTCCTTTTTATTACAAACCGCAAAGCGACAAAAGTGTTCTCCGTTTTTTTTCTGAGTTGATATCCATTGTGGATGATCCGCGACTGCGAATCATTTTTTATAATTTTCCAAAACTAAGCGGCTATAATTTCAATGTCAAAATTTTACAGGAATTAAAGCAGCGATTTGGAGACATAGCCGCAGGGATCAAGGACAGTTCAGGAGAATGGAAGAATATGTTGGGCATAGTACAAAACATTCCGGACTTTATGGTGTACACAGGTACTGAGACTTTACTGCTGGACATATTAAAAAAAGGCGGAGCGGGCTGTATTACCGCCACAGCAAACCTGATTGCACCGGAGTGTCAGCGTGTTTATCAAGCCTGGAGAAATAATAAACAAAAAGTCGCAGAGCAAGCCCAAATAAACCTCACGGATTTACGAAAAACTTTAGAAAATTACCCGCTTGTCTCTGAACTCAAAAGCCTCTTTGCTTCTAAAACTAACGCAGAAGAATGGGAAAATATGCTGCCGCCATTTGCCCCGATTTTAGATAAACAAGTGGAAGAACTAACAGAACAAATCAAAGGGCTTGGATTGGACTTGAAGCTTCGTCTCTGATAGAGATCCTAAGAAATTTCAATGTCCCATAGTTAATTTTTTCAAAGAACATGGAAGTTTTTTGAGAAAAACGGTCAAAAAAATGCAAGTATAAAAAAATGATCAACACCTAAAGCATTTCAGGTAACAAAAGTCAGTGATAAACGACTCTCATTTGACAAGCGCTTCGGCCTAACAAAATAGATAGAATTATGAACGAAGAACTTTATCTGGTGGCCTACAAGGACATCGAGCAAAAAGAAATTGACGAAGCCCTCTGGCTCAAGGCAATGTCTCATGCCGGTGGCGATAAAACTAAAGCCAAGTGGGCCTACATTGAATTACGAGTCGATCAATTGTTGCGGGACCCTTCTCTTCGGCACAGCGCCAACAAGAAGGTCCGCAAGCCAACTCATCAGTCAGGAGCTTATATGATGTGGTTTAGTATTCTGTTATTCTTTACAATTATCTCCGCAGCTGTGGTTGTGGATGTTGAAGAAATGACCCTTGTTTTTTCCAATGGATTGTACGTTTTAGACGCTTGGTCCTTGATTTTTGTTTTACCTGCATCCATTTTTTTTGGTATTTCGGCAACCTCCTGGCGTACATACTTGCGTTGTTGGACTTACACTTTTGGAAGTGCCAAGCGGGTTACGATCATTGATGCACGTGCTGTAGCACGCTGCCTGAACGTTATGGGTCTTGTTTCCCTGAAAATGGGAGTTATAGGAACGCTTCTAATTGTTATTTTCATGTTTCATGATTTGGATAACTGGAAAATTAAGGTAACTATGGCCGTAATTACCTTATTTTATGGTGTTGTTTTCAAACTCATCGCTTATGTTGTAGAACAGCGGGTGCTGAATCATTATGTACATTAAATAATAAATTCCACTCTTCTGACCTCTTCAACAGTTTTCCCTCCTTAACTAAAACAGTACCGGGAAAAATTGACTCCAGTCAATTTTTTAATACAATAATATTGACATTTAGAAAGATAATCCGGAGAATCATAGACTCTCTTGATTTGCAGTTCTTCATGTAGAAGAAGTGTATAAATTATTGGCCTGTCTGGAAGACAACTTCATAAAGCAGAAAAACATTCTTGAATTAGCTGTTTTCTGTTTTTAACTGACTCTTAATTTTCAGTACTGCCAACAACCCTAACCAGCTTTTTCTGTAAAAGCTGTTCCAGCAACTTAAAGGTAAAAGTGACCACTCAAGAAAAAGCAGTCCCAGTTCCACCCGCCGCTCCATCCAAACCAGATCCAATTGTATTTTTAGAAGAAGATGAGGACTTTGATGCACTCTATGAAGAGAGCCTGAAGGGTTTTCACGAGGAAGATATTGTTTCCGGTACGGTAACGGAAATAACCCGTGATTATGTTACTGTTGATATTGGTTTCAAATCAGACTGTCTGATAACTATAAATGAATTTCAGAATGCCGAAGGTGTACTCCAGGTAGAACTTGGAGACTCTGTGGAAGTCTATGTTGAGGCCCTGGAGGCAGATGAAGACGGAGTAACTTATCTTTCGAAACGCAAAGCAGAAAAGGTAAGAACCTGGGAGAAAATTGGAGAAGTTTATGAAGAGGACGGGATTGTACGCGGAACAATTGTGGCACGAATTAAGGGGGGTCTTTCCGTAGATATTGGAGTTAAAGCTTTCCTGCCTGGATCTCAGGTTGATTTACGTCCCGTACGTAACCTTGATAAACTGCTGGGAGAAGATTTTGATTTTAAAATTTTGAAGTTCAACCAAAAACGCGGAAACATTGTCCTTTCCCGTAGAGTTTTGCTGGAAATAGATCGCGATGAAAAACGTCTTAAAACACTGGATATCCTCAAAGAGGGAGCAGTTATTAAGGGCTATATCAAGAACATCACCGATTATGGTGTTTTCGTGGATTTAGGCGGAGTGGATGGTTTGCTGCACATCACAGACATGACATGGGGACGTATCGTCCATCCGTCTGAGATGTTTGAAATTGGTGACGAGGTAGATGTTGTAGTATTGAAGTATTTTCCTGAAGATCAGAAAGTATCACTTGGACTCAAGCAAAAAGATCAAAATCCGTGGGAAATGGTTGAAGAAAAATTTGCCGTTGGAACAAAAATTACCGGTAAAATTGTTAGTCTGACAGACTATGGTGCATTTATCGAAATTGAACCTGGAGTAGAAGGTCTCATCCATGTTTCTGAAATGTCATGGACCAAAAAAGTTCGGCATCCTTCAAAAATTGTTGAACTTGGTGAAATGGTGGAAGCAATCGTCAAAGATCTTGACGTGGAACGCAAACGAATTTCACTTTCACTTAAAGAAGTTCAGGCAAATCCGTGGAAACTTGCTCTTGACCGCTATCCTGTGGGATGTATCGTCAAAGGATCTGTTCGCAATGTAACAGATTTCGGTATATTTGTTGGCCTTGATGAGGGAATTGACGGCCTGGTACATGTATCAGATATTTCCTGGAAACAACGCCAGTTTAAACCAACTGACGTCGCCAGTAAAGGTGATGAAATTGAGGTGAAAGTACTTAATATTGATGTAGAACAAGAGCGTCTCTCGTTGGGCATCAAACAGTTAACAGAAGATCCATGGAAAAATCTTGATGAAAATAATCCTCTTGGCACAGATATAACCGGAACAGTGGTAAATCTAACCGACTTTGGCATTTTTGTTGAGGTATCCGATGGAGTAGAAGGTTTGGTACATATTTCTGAAATAGACGATTCCATTCAGAAAAACAAAATCCATGAAGTATATCCTGTAGGGACAGAAGTAAAAACAAAAGTAATGAAGATTGATCTGGAAGAAAGACGTTTAGGGTTGAGTATCACTGAAATACTTTCGACTCCGCCTCCAGTTGTTGAAGCTCCAGAAGAAGACTCTAAAGCAAAAGCTGACTCTGCAGAGGAAGAAAAACAATCCGTTAGTGCTGAAGCTGCACCTCCAGAAACAGATAAAGAAGAAGCAGAAAAAGAGTCTGTAACCACGGATGAAATAGAAGATAAAGTTGAGGCAGAAGCAGAAACTCCTCCGGTAGAAGAAAAGGAAGATGCAGTTGAAGCAGAAGCTGCTCCTTCAGTGGAAAAAACGGACGTAGCTGCAGAAAAGGAAACTGCACCCAAAAAAGAAAAAGAAGATGCAGTTGAAGAAAGTCTTGAATCAAAATCTAAAAACGACGAAGATTCCTCAGAAAAAGAAACCATAGAAAAGCCTGAGTCACCAGAAAGTAATTAAACAGATTTTTTGGATACCAAAGCGGCTTTTTTAATCCTATTAACGGCCTCCAGAATGGTTTCGTTCCCAGGATCCAAAAGCAGGGCTTCGTTGTAAAATGACGAAGCACCTGTCAGGTCACTTTGAAACTCGAGTGAAACTCCCTGAAGATAGAGATTTTCTGCTGTTTTTTCTGTTCCAGCATCTCGGGTAATCAGTTTTTCCAGCCTTTTGAACGCAAGGCTATAAGCCCCTTTCTCAATCATCTCCAACGCAATGCTGTCACCATTCAGCAGCACTATATCAAAACTCTCTCTGTATGGTAATATTTGTTTGGTGTACTCCCTTGCAATCAGATTACTGACTTTTTTCCGCAAAACAATCTCATCCGGAACCATTTTCATACTTTTGGAATATCCCCGCTCAAAGCTCTGATCCGGAACAATTTGATTTCCATCCGCATCTTTCAGGCTGAGAGATACAGATTGGACATAATTTACTTTTTGTAAACCTTCACGCAAAGTTGCTGTTCCGATAACAGCGCATTGATTCTTTTCAAGAAGATAATTACAGCGTCTTAGAGTAACAAGTCTAACCGATTGTGAGCGCAGCACTTCAGAATTTTCTTTTACTTCATACCTCAGAAAAGCAACTCTGCCTTGCATTTCAATTCTTGGTCTTAAGTTAAAGTCCTTTAGTTGTCCGGAAAGTTCTACAGGGCTGAATGAGCCTTCAACTGTCAGGAACGGCAGTTCGGTAAAACGCTCACGCAGTGCATCCTCCATAATATCGTAAAGCAGTTCACCTTTGTGAGAATTAACTATAATCAAATAATCTGCTTTGGCAGCAATATTCTGCCCTGTATTTTGCGGAGGAACCCAGGTTCTCATTGCCACTTTAGTGGTGCAGCCCGTAAAATACATGAGCATAATTAGTGGAAAAATAATTTTGTTGTTCAAGAAATTTTGCTTCATAATATTTTGTTCTGCAAAGCACCTAAAGCTTCAATGACATTGCTGTTTGCTTCATCCAACCGCAAAGCTTCCTCATACAACTGGATTGCAATTCGAGGTTCGCCCAATGCTTCGTAGCAAATCCCCAGGTTGTACAGATTCTCTGCAGACTTATCTTCGGTACTGGAAATAATTTCTTCTATCTTCTCTTTTGCTTTCATCACCCTGGCTTGTTTAAGGTAATTCACTGCAGCTTCATCTCCACCACTGTCAATCGTCCTTGTAGCTAAAACGGTATAACGTGCAAACTTGGGAAGAATCATGTTGGAAATTTGCAGGGCCAGGCGATATGACATATTGGCAGAACCATTCGGCAGAGTTCCAAGCGTTTCATGGTTTAATGCTAATAGAGGCAAATTGCCTATTTTCTCCTCTTTGCTGCGATCATCTCCATTAAAAAACGATAGATAATTTCCATCAACCGACTGAGTAAAACTACCTGGAACAAAGCCGCTTCCCATAGAAACCACTGAAACTTCTGAGAAAGTTTTCAGCAATCTAATTTTTCCACCACTAACCTTTACCAGTTCTCCTGTCATGAAAATCGAAGCAGTTCTGGTTTGGTAAGGCTCGGTAATTTTGCGGTCCTGAGAGATATGTTCCACAGTTTTCCATTTCTTCCCAACTTTTCTTGAAGTTCGTCTTGAAAAACTTTTGACTCTCTCAAATTGTCCGTTCTGAGTAACCACACGAACAGCAAGTTTTAGATTCAGTACTGCATCAATTTCTTTGATACTCATCCCACCGACAGGTTTGATAGACTTCAATTCATCGCTGAACATTGTGCTGAACTCAGCCAGGTCCACAATGTTGTAATCAGAAAAACGACTTAGATTGGATATCAGGGAAAGTTTAACAAATTTTTCCAGCCCCTTCGTTTCCAGATTTTTCTGTCTCACGGTCCAATTACCTAGTTGGTCATGCAAGGTTAGTTCATCATTCTGCAAAATCCGAACATCACCAATTGCAAGAGTCCTGATGGAATTCAGTTCAACTGAAGGCGAAATCGAAGTACTGAACTGGAGCTTGTCAGTACAGGAAACTAATCCAAAGATTAAGATCAAAGGAAGAATTTTAAGAATTTTCAAACCACTCATCGGGCTACTTGTTTATAAATCATTGTTGATGCAGTCATAAAAAGTCCTAAAACGATGTCATTTCGAGCGATGCGAGAAATCTTATATAAGCAACCACACTAATATCATTAAGATTTCTCACTACAGTCGAAATGACTGTGCGGACATCAAACTTTCACAAAACAGTCATTGCTGTACAGGAAAATGCTTTTTAACTGAAGCTTCTGCTAATTGTTTGAGGGCGAATTGCCGGTTATTTTCATTTAAAATAACACTGACTACCTGATAACCTGCTGCAAGTCGTTTATCTGTACTTGCACCGCTAAAAAACGATTTGGCTTCTTCATCGGGGTTCTTGAACTCCACTCGTGTCAAAATGTTTCTGTATACTGTCCCCCTGTCACCATTTACTTTGGATGAAGTAAAATTGGAAGCAGTGATTGAACTTCTAAGCAGCTTGGGATTTTCAGACAGTTCAATGAAATACAAGTTTGTGTAAGACATGACCGAATCCTGTTCCCAATGCAAATGTTCCAGAACATCCCTGCTGCTGGAGAAACCAGGTGAGCGGCTGCTCAAAGTTTTAAGGTGTACATTCCTTCCGGACTGCTTTGTACTTCGACTCCAGATGTCACCAACTATCCAGAGCGATCCTTTATTGTCTCCCAATTTAGGTAAAGGAGTTCCGGACTTGAGTACAATAACTTCATGGGCTTTCATGTTGGACAATTGATGTGCCAATTCATTAAAGAAAAACACTTTGATTCCAAGAGTATCATTTTCCGCACTGATATAATCTTCGTGCAGGATGATACGCTTCAAAGTGGTTTTCAGCGGCTTTATTCCGGACTCAGGCCTCTCATATCGTATGATATTAACACATGCAGTCGTTGTCAGTACAACCAGGCTGATTCCCAATATTTTCAGGGTTTTCATCAAATTCTTTGATTTCTTAGAAATAATTTTGAGAGGACAGTTCAGCACACCTCATTGAACAAATTATAAATTGTGTTCATCTTATTAAATTTAAATTTTTTCACTCAAATTGTCCCGTAGAAACTAATTGTGGGACACATGGGTTTAATTCTTTTTGAATTAAATTTCGTGGCTGCTAAATTAGTTATCGACAAAATTAGGTATTCCTGAAATAGTTTGCCTCTTGTCATCCCGGACTTGATCCGGGATCCAGATACCAATTCAGGTTGAAAACAAGATTTGAAGCAATTCCAATGGACTCAGCGAGTCGGTTCATTCGGCAGGTTTTTGTAACCTTGAGAGTTCAGTCTGGCCGTACCATTGTGAAGATTGTGTTTGAGTCCACTTCCGTGTAGTCGTTGTAGCCCAGCCGTCCAAGCGGACGCATCCGACCCACGTCCACCAAACCTTCTTCCGTGATCAGGTCATCCTTGATGTGGATACCAATGACTTCCCCAAAAACCACCACATAGCGGTCCTTGTCACCCCAGTTCGGAAGGTCAACACTTTTGACATGCCTGCACTCCAGGTGAACAGGGGATTCCGCAACCCAGGGCACGTCCACCAGCCGTCCCGGCTGCGACGTCAATCCCGTCATTTCCAATTCGTTTACGTCCTTGTGCACCGAGGCTGATGTCTGGTTCATCTGTTCGCGGTTTTCCCATGTCACAAGGTTGCAGACGAACTCCCCGGTTGCCTCAATGTTGCGTAGTGAATCCTTCAATCCGTCCTCTCCGCTCCCTGCTCCGGAGGCAAACATCACAGTGGGGGGACTGTAGCAAACAGCGTTGAAGAAACTGTACGGAGCGAGGTTCACCACCCCTTCCGGATCACGGGAAGTTATCCAGCCGATGGGACGGGGAATCACCAAACTGTTGAAGGGGTTTTTCGGAAGCCCGTGATTCTTCTTGATGGGCTCATAAAACATGATTACACTTTAGTTGAGGATTGTGAGGAGCCGGGTAAATTGCCTTAATATTTTTTTCTATCTTCCCCCCAGATATTGTTGGGACAAAGCTAATTCAGGAGACATGATGTTAATAATTTTTGTATTAAATTTAGTGTCATTACTGCAAAGTGTAACACACTACCGTCATACCTCAATATGAAAAAACCCCATTTACTTTGTTATCAAAACAATAAAGCCGATCCGCTCCACATAGGAAACGAATCGGCTTTTTGTAAGGTGGTATTTCTTTGAAAATCTAAATTAAAATCCCCGGATTTGAAAGAGTGAGTGTTCAACCGCATTCCGGATACGTTCGCTGTCATGCTGACTGTAGCTTTCCAGCATTTCAATTCCAG
>LSNO01000110.1 GCA_002082305.1 SAR324 cluster bacterium SAR324-CTD7B | reverse complement strand
GATGGGAATGCACGAATCCATCGCCAATCATTTTTCATTGGCGGTCAATGATGACGGTACCCGCTTTCTCATCAACCCGAAACGGCATTTCAGCCGCATCAAAGCAAGTGATTTGTTATTGCTCGATACCAAAGAACCACCTGATTATAAACATCCTGATGCTCCGGATGTGACTGCCTGGGGACTGCATGGTTCCATTCACCGACACTGCCCGCATGCTCGTTGTGTGATGCACGTTCATCCGATTTACGCCACCGTTTTGGCAAGTCTCGCAGACAGCAACTTACCACCAATCGACCAAAATTCGGCCATATTTTATAAGCGTTACGTGATTGACGAGGAATACGGTGGACTGGCTTTTGAGAAGGAGGGAGAGCGGTGTGCTGAAATGCTCAACGATCCTAAGATCAAAGTCATGATTATGGGCAATCACGGTGTACTTGTTATCGGCTCAAATGTCGCCGACACTTTCAATCGGCTTTATTATTTTGAACGGGCCGCGGAAACTTACATCAAAGCACTCTGGACAGGACAGCCGCTACGCTTGCTTTCTGATGAGATTGCAGAAAAAACCGCTGGACAATTGGAGAATTATCCGGATTTCAGTCAAATATATTTTGAAGAACTAAAGGCTATTCTTGACGAAAAAGAACCGACTTATCGCTTGTAAACTTTTTAACATGGATCGAATCACTTCAAAATGATATTTCGGACTAAGAATCATGATCAAAAAAGATGAATCGGTTGAAATCACTTGGAAAAACGGAGAGACTACCCTGCTTCCGAATTTGTGGTTGCGAGATAATTGTGCTTGCGATGTGTGTCGAAACACTCAAACAACAGAGAAGTTGTTTCAATTGGCCCAAGTTGATGTTAACTTGATGCCTGAAACTGTCGATCTGATTGAAGATGAACTGCATCTTCTTTGGCCTGACGGACACCGGTCAGTTTATGAAGGGTCAGCTATTCGCGCTTTAACGATTCCCCAAACAACTCATCTGCGGCTTTGGAGCAGTGAGTTTCGTCCTCAGCAATTTGACTACGGAAAGTTTACACATAACGATAGCATTGCTGTCGATGCGATTGAAAATTTTCTGAGCACAGGTACTATTTTACTGACCAACGCTCCAACGAAAGAATGTCTGGAAAATCTAGCGCCGATGTTGGGGCCGTTGCGAGAAACAGTTTTCGGAAGGATTCATAATGTTGTGGTGGATTCCACAGGTTACAATGTTGCCAGTACGAACTTAGAACTGCCCCCACATACCGATTTGCCTAGTTATTCCTGGCCTCCCAGTGTTCAAGCTCTGCACATGCTTGTCAATGAAACGGAACATGGAGAGTCGATTATTGTGGATGGATTTGCTGTGGCAACCCAATTCCGTAACGCTCATCCAAACTGGTTTGATCGTTTATGCTATACTCCGGTTCCATTCAGGATTTTTGATGACAATAACGAAACTTTTGCCACTCAACCTATCATTCAATTGGATACAGGCGGACAGATTGCCGGAGTGCGTTATTCCAATCAAACTATGCAACCAATGAATCCGGTACGAACCGGACTCAATGAGTTTTATAGCGCTTACCATGAGTTTTCTACCCGTATTACCAGTGATAAGGCAAAAGCAATTTTTCGTTTGGAAGGAGGGCAAATTTTACTCGTTGCAGGGCATCGAGTGTTACATGCTCGCAAAGAATTTGTAGCAAATGCCAAACGACATTTGCAGGATGCTTACTTTGAACACGATAACATTCGCAACCACTTAACTGTAATTCAACGCAGATTGAGAAAAATCGGTAATACATCCCTACAATAATAGTTCCGGAGGAATTTATGGAAACAGTCAGCTTCACAAAAATGGAAGACGGCACAAAGGAGGAATATGCTTTCCTCGAGCCGCTTTATATTCAATGCATCGATGGAATTCCGGAGATGCTATTGGGATTGCTCAAGCGAATGCAGGGAGATCGTTTGGGCTATCAAATCGACCGCTATCAGCATTCTCTACAAACGGCCACTCGCGCAGAACGGGATGGTTCGGATGAAGAAACCATTGTCTGTGCTTTGCTGCATGATATCGGTGATGTTTTAGCTCCGGACAATCACAGTCAAGTCGCCGCCGCCATTCTTCAACCTTACATCAGCGAACGCAATTATTGGGTACTCAAACATCACGGCCTGTTTCAAGGTTACTACTATTTTCATCACATCAATAAAGACCGCAACATCCGGGATAATTTCAAGGATCACCAGTTTTATCAAGCGTGTGTTGATTTCTGTTCCCAATGGGATCAATGTTCTTTTGATCCGGATTACGACACCTTGCCCTTAGAGCATTTTGAACCAATGGTTCGGCGTGTTATCAGCGAGCCGTGTAACCTATTAGATTGATGATTTAAACTGAATTTCAGATTAGAGGAATGATATGAGACAACAACTCAGCCAAGCAGATCAAGAACAATATCGACGGGACGGTTTTTTCTTTCCTCTGCGAATTTTTTCAGCAGAAGAAGCCGCAGGCCACAGAGAGCAACTAGAGAACATTGAAGCGCAACAAGGGCCGATGCACTACCGCACCAAGCCCTATTTGCTGATGAAATCGGCCTCAGAGATTGCCCGGAATCCGGTGCTGTTGGATGTTGTGGAGAGTTTGCTGGGACCGGATATTCTGCTCTGGGATTCCGCTTACATTATCAAAGAACCTCACAACACGAAGTATGTTTCCTGGCATCAGGACTTGACTTATTGGGGATTAGATAGCGACGAAGTCGTGACCGCCTGGGTTGCACTTTCGGAAGTGACGACTGAAAACGGCTGTATGAAAATGTTACCCGGATCACATCACCAAGGAAAACACGATCACCATAGTACTTTTAACGAAGAAAATATACTGCACCGTGGTCAAGAACTAAATTTGGAAATTGACGAAGAACAGGTGGTGTGCGTGGAACTTCAATCCGGTGAGGTAACGTTTCATCATGGTTGGGTTGCCCATGCCTCGCATCCGAATTTTTCTGACGAGCGGCGAATCGCGCTGTCATTGCAATATCTCACTCCCCGAACACGACAAAAACACACAGACCTTGAATCTGCCACTTTGGTACGGGGAGAAGATCGTTTTGGAAACTTCCGTCCGGAACCTCCTTGTACGGAAGATTTTGCTCCGGAAATGATTACTTTCCAAGCTGAAGTGGAACGACTTAAACATAAGGTTTATGATACCAACTAAACAAAATCCCCACTCCATTTCATAATTAATCCCCCCATGAACTCAACTGTTCAAGAGTTGAAAACCAACAACCCCATTGGAGGGTTCACTCAATGGTTGCTCAAATGAAATCCCTGCGTGAACAACTTGCCAACTGCCAACTGCCGGCAGAGCAAGCCTTTTCGATTCCACCGGAATGTTACACTTCGGAAGAACTTTTGCAGGAGGAACTCGAAAAAGTTTTTCAACACAACTGGATTGGGTTAGGGCGTGCAGATCGTTTTGCAGTCTCCGGAGATTATGAAACGATGAATCTTGGCGGAAAACCCGTCATTGTACTACGGGATCATGATGGAATTTTGAGGGCTTTTGCCAACACTTGCCGCCACCGAGGCGCCCGCCTTTTGAACGATGACGGCAACTGTAAACATATACGCTGTCCGTTTCACGCTTGGACTTACAAACTCGATGGCTCTCTCTCCGGAGCGCCGCACATGAATAAGGTTTCCGGTTTTGAGAGGTCAGATTATGGACTGATCAGTTATCATGCCGAGGAGCGGCTTGGTTTTGCCTTCGTCTGTCTCGCTCCTTCTGCGCCCGATCTTGATGATTACCTTGGTGATTTTGCAGAAATTCATGCTCCGTGGCCCATTGAATCACTGGTGACAACACGGCGAAGATCGTTGACTGTTGACTGCAACTGGAAAGCCTTTCTGGATGTATTCAATGAATACTACCATTTGCCCTTTGTGCATCCGGATTCACTTGATGAAATTTACAATTTTCCAACTCCAGCCGACAAAGTGACCGGAGCCTTTGCCAGTCAGTTTGGAAACACAGAAGGCACCGGCGGACTCTTACAGGATTCCGAAGAACAACCCCTGCCAAGCATGACGAATCTCCAAGGTCGTGCCGCTTCCGGTGTCCAATACACCTGGGTATTTCCAAACATGACCTTTGCGGCCGGTATGGACGTACTCTGGATTTATGAAGCCTATCCACTCGGCGCGGATTGCTGTCAAGTTTACCAGAGCATTTGTGTTCCGCCGGAAACCGCGGCACTTCCGGACTTCGAGAAAAAAATAGCTGCTTATTATCAACGTTTTGATGCCGGAATCGAAGAAGACATTCCGGCATTGGTGAACCAACAGCGTGGACTCGCTTCTTCCGATGCTCGTCAGGGGCGATTTCAGCCGCACCTGGAAGCGAATGTCGCTTCCTTTGCTAGGTGGTATGCGGATCAGTGGCTAAGACAATCTTGAGATGAGGAGATATACTGTGTATTCTTTAGAGTTAAAACATCAGACCGGGAAGTGTCTCAGAGTATTTTGTGCATTTCTGTAAAACTATTCGCAAACATTAAATCTTTTTAAATCCTTAAAACAGGTCAATATGTCAAACAAAATAAACCGTCAAATTATCTTAGCAAAGCGTCCAAGCGGAAAACCGCAGCCTGCTGATTTTAGTTTAGTTGATGCTTCTGTTCCAGTTCCGGAAGAGGGACAGGTTTTATGTAAAACCATTTTTTTGTCTCTTGATCCGTATATGCGGGGACGCATGAATGATGGCAAATCTTATGCCGCACCATTGGAAATAAAAGAGGTGATGACCGGAGGCACAGTCGGGCAGGTGCTTGAATCCCGAAGCTCCAATTTTCACGAAGGCGACATTGTCTTCGGTTCAGGGGGCTGGCAGGTTTATTGGGCATCGGAGGGTAAAGCGTTGAGAAAAATTGATTCTCAGCTTGCACCAATTTCCACTGCAACCGGAGTTTTGGGTATGCCCGGAGTTACGGCATACACCGGTTTGCTCAACATTGGTCAACCCAAAAAAGGTGAAACGGTTGTAGTCGCCGCCGCATCCGGAGCAGTCGGTTCGGTTGTTGGGCAGGTCGCAAAAATTAAAGGTACGCGCGCAGTCGGCATTGCGGGGTCTCCGGAAAAGTGCAGATTTGTCACCGAGGAACTCGGCTTTGATGCTTGTGTCAATCACAAAAGTCCGGACTTTACAGAGGCACTTAAAAATGCTTGTCCGGATGGAATTGATGTTTATTTTGAAAATGTCGGCGGCAAAGTATTTCAAAAAGTTTTGCCCTTGCTGAATGACTTTGCGCGCATTCCCGTTTGCGGAATGATCTCGCATTACAATGCCACAGAACTGCCGCCGGGGCCAAATTTAACACCGTTGCTGATGCGAGATATTCTGGTCAAACGTCTGACTTTTCGCGGCTTCATCGTCTGGGATTTTGCCAGTCAGGAAAAAGAGGCTTTAACACAACTCGCAACTTGGATTCAGCAAGGAAAACTACATTATCGTGAAGATATTGTGGAGGGTCTTGAAAACGCTCCGGAAGCCTTCATCGGACTTCTGGAAGGTAGGAACTTTGGTAAATTGGTCGTTCAGGTTAGTGATCATCCTGCCGCTTGAATCATAAATTTATACAGAAACAATTATTAATCACTAAAATGCTTCAACCACCTTTGGAAAATTATGAATCCGGAAACCATTGTCAATCTCGAGTTGCATCCAATTCAAGACAGTAGCTACATCCAAAAGAGCAAAGATCATTTGGACAGCAAAGGTGCTTTGGTTATGGAGGATTTTCTGAACTCAAAAACAATCACGTCCCTGCAAACTGAAGCAAAAGAGGTGCGACATCTGGCGTATTTTTGTCACCAGAATCACAACGCCTACCTGCTGGATCCGGACCCTGACTTTCCCGCGGAACACATACGTAATTTAGAACAGGTCAGTGACAAGGGTTGTATCACGCATGATCAGGTTCCGGAGAACTCTCTGTTAAGGACGCTTTATGAATGGCCTGATTTCAGAAAGTTTTTGAAACAGGTTTTGGGGGAGCCGGTCTTTCCTTATGCAGATACACTTTCTTCCATAAATATTAATTATTATGAGCAAGGTCAGCAACTGGGATGGCACTTCGACAACGCATCCTTTGCAGTAACTTTGATGCTTCAGTCTCCTGGGCAAGGTGGAGAGTTTGAGTATCGGGAAAAGGTGCGTAACAGCGAAAAAGGCGATTCGGCGTTTGCTGATACAGAAGCAGTGATCAAGGGCAAACTTCAGCCTAAAACTCTGGCAATGGGTGATGGCGCGCTTGTCCTCTTTCGTGGCAGAAACTCTCTGCATCGAGTGGCTCCAGTTGTCAGCGAACACGCCCGGATTCTTGTAACGCTGAATTTCAATACCGAACCTGGAATAATGCTTTCAGAACTGGCACGAATGGCCTTCTTTGGACGGCTGGCGTGAATGGGAATAAATACTATTGTTGACAAAAAAGATTGGTTTTAACATCCATTAGAAACAGTGAATTCCATGTCTAAACAAATCAGTTGTCTGGAAATGATCAACCGTATCGAATATCCAATTGATGAGTTGGAACACCACAAACGCCAACAGGCAATTGATCTTGTCCGGAAAGAATTGTCGACAGACGGATGTGCTGTGATACGAAAATTTTTTAGCAAAGGAGGTTTGAACGCCCTGTTGAGTGAAGCACATGAACTCAGTGAACAAGCTTATTATTCTCCAAAAAAACAATGCAATGTTTATTTGGGTGACGGAAATCCTGCAATGACGGAAGACAATCCCCAAAATATCTTTCTTGAACGTAGCAACGGTTTCATCACTGCAGACCTTTTTGGTGAGGAAAGTGCCTCAAGGAGACTTTATTACTGGGAACCTCTCAAGCGGTTTTTGGCGGATTGCCTGGAAAAAGAAGAATTGTTCATTTATGAAGATCCTGTATCCAATATGATTGTGAATGTCGCCAAGCCAGGACAAAGATTCAACTGGCATTTTGATACCAACGAATTTACGATTACTATTCTTTTGCAAGCCGCTGAATCAGGAGGAATATTTGAGTATGTACCCAACTTAAGATCTCGGGATAATGAGTGCATTGAAGAAGTTAAAAAAGTTCTTTCCGGTGACCATAACAGGGTGAAACAGTTAGAGTTGAAAGCAGGTGACTTACAGTTTTTTTTGGGTCGTTTTTCTCTGCATCAAGTCAGTGAAAACACTGGAAATACAGATCGTTTGCTCCTAATTCAGTCCTTTGCAGAAAAGCCGGGGATGATTGGCAGCATGTATCGTGTCCAGGATCTTTATGGAAAAACCGCTGAGATACACATAGAACACGAACAGAATAAAAACCGGGCAGATAATCTGTTGGATTGAGCCCTCTTATAAAAAACAAGAAACAACTACAACTCCTCTTTTGAAGGAAAATTATGAAAATTGGATTCATCGGACTTGGCAACGTCGGAGGAAAGCTGGCGGGAAGTCTTTTACGCAACGGTTTTGATTTAACGGTACGCGATCTGAACGGTGAACTTGCCCAACCTTTTTTGGATGGCGGTGCCAAATGGGGTGAATCACCAAAACAGATGGCCGAAGCTACAGATTTACTAATCACCTGTTTACCCAATCCGACGGCAAGTGCAGTCGTTATGGAAGCAGAGGACGGGATTCTTGCCGGACTTTCTTCCGGAAAGATTTGGGCGGAAATGAGTACAACAGACGAGGTAGAAGTCAAACGGCTGGGAACAAGGGTTCAGGAATTAGGAGGCGAAGCGCTGGACTGTCCGGTTTCCGGAGGATGCCATCGTGCAGAGACGGGCAATATCTCAATTTTCGCTGGCGGCGAACGTTCCAGTTTTGAAAAAATCCTGCCTGTGCTGAAGGTATTGGGACGGAATATTCTGCACACCGGAGCACTCGGTTCTGCTTCTGTACTGAAGGTACTGACAAATTATCTGGCAACGGCCAACCTCGTCACACTTTGCGAAGCACTGACAACAGCAAAAATGGCAGGAATGGATCTCAGCACAACATATGAAGCAATCCGAATTTCCTCCGGAAATTCTTTTGTCCATGAGACCGAAAGTCAGGTGATTCTCAACGGCAGCCGGGACATCAACTTCACAATGGATTTAGTTCTCAAAGACATCAGCCTCTTTCAATCCATTGCAGAGCGCGCCGGAGTTCCATTGGAAGTATCCCCGCTCCTGATTGATATTTTCAAGGATGGAGAACAGCGTTACGGATCCCGTGAATGGTCGTCAAACATTATCCGCCGCTTAGAAGATGCTTGTGAAACACAAATCCTGGCTTCCGGATTTCCGGCACAAATGACAGATGATGAACCGGAAGTTTCCGGAGAAGAAGTGGTGGTGCAGTAAAAAACCTGCCGAAACAAGAAACTCATTTTAATGAAGGAGACCTTATGGCCGAAGCACCGTTTACTCTAAATCATCGCGGACCGATTTTGGAAATAACACTTTCCAAAGGCAAAGCCAATGTAATCAGCGCTGCAGACAGTCGTGAACTCAACGGGATGTGGGAAGCCTTCCGGGACAATCCGGAACAGCGTTTCGCCATTCTCACAGGTAAAGGAGAAAAGTTTTTTTGTGCCGGTTGGGACTTGAAGAATGTAGCAGAATCCGGTGAAGCTTCAGATTCTGATTATGGTTCCGGAGGTTTTGGCGGCTTGAATTATCCGCGTAATTTCAACAAACCTGTAATTTGCGCGGTCAACGGCATTGCCTGCGGAGGCGGTTTTGAAGTCATGCTGGGTTGTGATATTATCGTTGCTGAAGAACACGCAACTTTCGCCCTGCCGGAAATCAAGGTCGGGGTGCTTCCCGATTGCGGAGTGGTAAAATTACGACGGCGTATTCCGTATCATGTCGCCGTCGAACTGATGATGACCGGACGCTGGATGGATGCCGAAGAAGCTAAACACTGGGGACTGGTCAATCACATCGTTCCCAAAGGTCAGGGACTGGACAAAGCCCGTGAAATCGCAGAAGCCCTTGCAGATGGGCCGCCGTTGCTTTATCCGGCGATTAAACAAGTATTACGAATGACCGAAATGGTTCCGGAAAATGAAGCCTTTACAGTCCACGATGCTTGTTCTGCGGTTGAAGCAGTCAACCGTTCCGATGACTTAAAGGAAGGTGCAAAAGCTTTTGCAGAAAAACGAAATCCTGTTTGGAAAGGACAATGAAAAATGAAAGCAGCCGTTTGTTATGAATTTGGTAAACCACTGGTAATTGAGGAAGTTGAACTCCTGCCGCCGAAAACCGGAGAAGTACAGGTAAAACTCGCTGCCTGTGCCATTTGCCACAGCGATATTCTGTACGCCGAAGGAGCATGGGGCGGAGATCTCCCTGCTGTTTATGGACACGAAGCCGCCGGAATTGTGGAAAGTGTGGGTCATGGAGTAAAAAGCTTTCAGCCAGGCGATCATGTTTTGGTGACATTGATTCGCTCGTGCGGCACCTGCTACTATTGCACTCAGGGCAACAGGGTTCGATGCGAAACCGTTTTTCCGCTGGATGAGCAATCTCCGCTGCGGACGGCTGACGGAAAGCCGATTGCGCAGGGACTTCGAACCGGTGCTTTTGCCGAATCAGTGGTGGTTGATGTCTCACAATTAGCTCCGATTCCCGAGGATGTTCCACTGGACAGCGCATCCGTTTTGAGTTGTGGCGTCATCACCGGATTCGGCGCAGTTGTAAATACTGCACAAATTCCCGCCGGATGCAGCGTGGTTATCTTAGGAACCGGTGGGGTCGGACTCAACAGTGTTCAAGGTGCTGCCGTAGCCGGTGCTGAAAAAATCATCGCTCTGGATCTATCTGATGCAAAGCTGGAAGCGGCCCGGAATTTTGGAGCAACACACACAGTAAATGTAAGTCAGCAAAAGGCTACAAAAGCTGTTTATGGTTTGACGGGTGGACGCGGAGCCGATTATGTGTTTGTTACAGTTGGTGCCAAGAGTGCGATTGAACAGGGTTTTAAATTGCTCGGCAGGGGGGGAACTCTGGTTGTAGTGGGAATGACGGCAAATGGAGTAAAGATTGAATTCGATTCCTGCAAATTTGCTTCAATCGAGCAACGTCTTCTTGGCAGCAAAATGGGGTCAACTCGGCTGGCAACCGATATTCCCTGGTACATTTCACTCTATCAGCAGGGACGGCTCAAACTCGACGAACTCATTTCCGGACGCTACCCCTTGGAACAAATCAATGAAGCCATTTCCGATGTGAGTCAAGGGAACGCGCTCCGCAATGTAATCGTTTTTTGATCCCGCAATACATCATTTTTAAAGGTACAAAAACGTACATTAATCATATTTCAAAGCTAATTTTTGATGCATTCGTCGTTGCAATTGGGAAAAAATAATTTGTCCGTTATTGGATTTTATTGAAAAATACTGAAAAAAGGAAACAGCATGGATAAAAAAACAAGAGACCATGATGCAATGATGCAGGGCTTAAACTGGTGGGGGATCCCAACTCTGTTTCGTTGTCCATATAACTCTGATTCAGAAGGATGCGATATTGCTTTGGTTGGAGTTCCGCACAGTACAGGAAACGGAACCACAGAACGGGATCAGCATTTAGGTCCCCGGGCAGTAAGGAATGTTTCAGCACTGGGGAGACGTGCGCATCTTAAATTTGAACTTGATCCGTGGAATATTTGTGACATCCGCGACTTGGGGGATGTTCCACTTCCTGAAGCTAACAACAATGAAAAGTGCATAGAACACATCACGGAATTTTATGAACGAATTGCCGAGAATAAAGCCCGCCCGCTTTCGGTGGGTGGTGACCATTCGATAACCGGGGGGATTCTGCAGGCTATTGCGTCACCGAAATCGAAGTTGACCGGAGGCCAGAAGGCCGTGTTGCTGCATTTTGACGCCCACACCGATACCTATAACCAGCTTGATCATTTTCTTGGTGCAGTAAAGTCGGCAGCTCATTGGGCAAGCTATTTAGTGCGGGACGGTTTTGTTGATGCATCCAGTAGTGTGCAAATTGGTATTCGCGGCAATCCACGTACTTTGGATTGGCTCGATTCCAGTTATGAATTGGGATACGAAGTTATAACCAAAGAACAGTACGACGAATATGGTGTGGAACGCTGTCTGGAAATAATTCTCGAACGAGTAGGAGATAAACCACTGTACATTACCTTTGATCTTGACTGCCTGGATGCAACAGTTGCTCCGGGAGTAGCTAACCTTGAACCGGCAATTGAAGGTTTCATGATGCCGGATGTATTGAAACTGCTGCAGGGGATGCGTGGCAGAAATATCATTGGAGGAGATGTGGTCTGCCTGATGCCGACCAAGGATGCGCCAAACCAAATTACTGCGCATGTTGCCAATGCCATCCTCTTCGAAATGATCTGTTTGATTGCGGATAATTTTCGCGGTTCCTCTTGAGGTATGGTGAAATGCAAAATGCAATGAAAACAGTCTTCAGAATTTATTTTATTCCATGAATTCACACAATTTGAAAATCCATAGCATCGAGACCTTCAGCAATGAATATGTCGGGTTGGTACGTGTACGTACAAAAGATGGTTCCGAGGGCTGGGGGCAGGTTTCACCTTACAATGCGGATATTACGGCTTTGTTGGTGCATCGCCAGATTGCGCCGTATGCACTGGGTGCGGATGCCCTGGACATTGAAAAACTGGTTCAGGAAATTCCGGAACGTGAACACAAATTCCCGGGTTCATATTTGCGCCGTGCACTCGCCGGACTCGATACCGCACTCTGGGATTTGCGCGGAAAACTGGAAAACAAAAGCGTTTGCGAACTGCTGGGCGGAACACCAAGACCGTTAAGGGTTTATGCTTCCAGTATGAAACGTGACATAACTCCGCAAGCCGAAGCAGAACGGTTTTTGCGTTTGAGAGACGAATTTGGCTACGATGCCTTCAAGTTTCGTGTTGGCAAGGAATGCGGACACGATGAAGATGAGTGGCCCGGACGTACCGAAGAAATCGTTCCGGAAATCCGCAAAGCACTTGGAGTTGATGTTGCGTTGCTCGTTGACGGAAACAGTGCCTACACTCCGGATCGGGCAATTGAGGTGGGACAATTGTTAGAAGAACAGGCCATTTGTCATTTTGAAGAACCGTGTCCCTACTGGGAACTGGAGTGGACTAAGCAGGTCACGGATGCGCTTAAACTTGATGTAACCGGTGGTGAGCAGGATTGTGATCTGTTCACCTGGAAAAGAATGATCGAAATGCGTGCTGTTGATGTAGTGCAACCGGATGTGTGCTACCTTGGCGGACTGACACGCACCCTCAAGGTCGCAGAAATGGCTCGTCAAGCCGGAATCCCCTGCACACCTCACTCAGCCAACCTCTCCCTGGTCACTGTTTTCACACTCCACTTAATGGGAGCTTTGGAAAACGCCGGGCCGTATGTCGAATTTTCCATTGAAGGGCCGGAATATTATCCATGGCAATATGACATCTACGAACCCGCATTGGCTGCAAAAGACGGTAAAGTGCAAATTCCGGAAGCTCCGGGATGGGGAATCGAAATCAATCCGGATTTTCTGGAAAAAACCAAGTATCAGATTAGTACATTGAATTAGGAATATTTTGTGAAAATCAAAGACTTAAAAACATTTGTGGTCGGAAATCCAGCGCCGCATTTTGGTGGACGATATTTCATTTTTCTCAAACTCATTACCGACGACGGAATTGAAGGTGTCGGCGAAGTTTATTGCGCAACTTTTAGTCCGCACATCATCGTAAAAATGATTGAAGATGTTTTTGAGCATCATGTAGAAGGAAGCAATCCTTTCCGGATTGAAGCACTTTGGCGCAATGTATATGGACGCGGCTACACCTTACGTCCGGATGTTTCACTGATGGGAGTCTTGAGCGGCTTGGAAATTGCGCTTTGGGACATTTGCGGAAAATCTGTAGACAAGCCGGTTTTTGAATTACTGGGTGGTAAAGTTCACGAAAAATTGCGTTCTTACACTTATCTTTATCCAAAAGACGGAGCAGTTTATACCGAGGACGAACCGCATGTTTACAACAATCCTGAGCTTGCCGCAGAAGCCGCGGCGGAATATGTGGCGCAAGGCTTCACCGCAATCAAGTTCGATCCGGCAGGAGCATATTCGGTTTTTGATCCGCGTCAACCTTCATTGGAGACTATGGATCGTTCCGAATTATTTTGTAAACGAATTCGCGAGGCCGTCGGTTCCAAAGCAGATTTGTTGTTCGGCACACACGGACAATTCACTGCTTCCGGTGCTGTTCGGCTGGCACGTCGTCTGGAAGCCTACGATCCGCTTTGGTTTGAGGAACCGACTCCTCCGGAGCGTCCGGAAGAAATGGCAAAAGTTGCCCGCCAAACTTGCATTCCGATCGCCACCGGAGAACGGTTGACCACCAAATACGAATTTGCCCGAGTGCTTGAAACCGGAGCTGCCTCGATTTTACAACCGGCTCTCGGGCGAGTCGGAGGGATTTTAGAGGCCAAAAAAATTGCGGGAATGGCCGAAAGTCATTACGCCCAAATTGCACCACATCTTTATTGCGGCCCCATTGAAGGCGCGGCCAATATCCAACTCAGTGCTTGTTCTCCCAATTTTTTGATTTTAGAAGGCATTCAACGCTGGGAAGGGTTTCATGCAGAAATTCTCAAAAAACCTATCCTTTGGGATTCCGGATATGTGATACCACCCACGGAACCCGGACTTGGCGTGGAACTGAATGAAGAAGTTGCCCTGGCAAATCCTTACAATGATTCCGCTTTACATTTGGAAATGGCAGATGCCCCTATTCTTTGAAAGTAGCTCTGCATGATCATACAATTTACCCTGTTCGTGCTGGTATCATTTTTGGCTTTCACGGCGTCGGCCCAAGTTCCGGAAAGACGCAATGACCCGTTTCCCACCGAAGAAGCCTGGTATATAATTCCTGCACCGTTTTCTACTCCCGGTTTGGGGTCGGGTCTGTTTGTAGCTGGTTTGTGGTCAAATATATCAGAGAGTCATTCAGATCTATTTGTGGGTATGGTCAAAGGAGATTTTGATGCCACATTTGCGGGTTTGCTCGATAATCACATCATAGATGAAACCTTAATTCTGGATGTTTCCGGAGGTGTCATCAACGAAGCAATTGTAACCAGCTATCAAGGTCGAGGCTTCGATTCAGATCCCAAAAATTACAACACTTTCAAAGTCGGAGACGGCGAAGGAACCGGTGGAAGAATCATGCTGACCTTTTGGGAACGCAGGCTGAATGCCTTTGCAACTCAATTTTTACAATCTTCACGCTTAAAGGGCGTTTATGAAGCGGACGGGACTTTAATTTATGAGCCGGATTCAGCAGCAAAGACAAAAGTTGGAATGCAGTCTCGAGGGTTATTGCTTGATTTTACGGATGACTGGGGAGATCCGCGAAAGGGCTTGAAATTAAGTCACAACCAAAACGGATTTGTTGGTCTCAACAGTGATGGCCGCTCACCGGAACAATCCATTATAGATCAAAATGTCACCGCCTATTTACCAATGGGAGAACAATCAACATGGGTTTTTAATGTTTTCCAATCCAAGGCTGTGGTGACAAAACAAGGACTGACAGACAAGGAGGCACTGCGTACCCTACTTTACAGCAACGTCGATTGTTCTATAACATCTGATCCACAAAAATGTGAATCAACCATCGACAAGCAGTTGTAAGACGCAATTGCCGCCAATCGCTACGGTACGGCCAGCGGGCTGGGTGGTGTGAGCCGTTTGCGCGCTTTTCCGCAGGGACGTTTCAAAGGGGCCAGAACTAGATTTTTTGGTACAGAATTTCGTTGGAATCTCACAGATGAAAGTGTACCTTTCAATTTCTATCTGATCAAGGATGTGAGAACCAGTTTTCAATTGGCCTTCTTTTATGAGAAAGCCACCATTGCCGAAACCACCA
>LSNO01000109.1 GCA_002082305.1 SAR324 cluster bacterium SAR324-CTD7B | reverse complement strand
ACATTAATAAAAAAACTTGTTTTGACTACCAAAAAAATAAAATTTGTTAAACTTATCTTGAAAAAATACAAACCAGTCTTCTTAATTTTATGGAAAATGTTATTGATCAACTAAAATTTCATTTTAGTCTTACCACTAGATGGTAGAATATTTACTTATATAAGGTTTGCCGGTACAAATGAAAGTTTTTTTGTTTCTAAAAGGGAATTAATACTTTCTTAAGAGAGTATCAATGATTCCAGTTATTAATTACCTGTTACATAATCTGTCAATTTATTACTCATCCAACTTCCTGTGCAGCAATATAACGTTCCTTCAAAATGGTCTCTCGCGTCAAGAGGCTTTTTGGTCTATACGTCAGGCTGATTCCCACGCCTAATGTGAAAACAGGTAAAGCCATCCAGGCCCAACCTATCAGGGGATTGATGTAAACACGAAGTGTAACAGATCCCTTTTCATCACCGTTTTCGCTCGAAAAAATGAGATAGAGGTCTTCCATGAATGAGCGAAGAATGGCAACTTCAGTAAGTGGTTGAGGTTGAGTTGGATAGAAACTTTTTGCTGGTTTCATTACTTCCAGAAAATTTCCTTCATTGTCAAATACCTCGATAATAGCCGCACGATGTCTAGCGTTGCCAAGCTGAAATTCACTTACATTCTGGAACTCTAAACGGTAATCACCTATTTGCCTGGAACTTCCCGGTTCAAGTGTGATATCACGCTCCAGGCTAAAAAAGGTTCCGGCAAAGCCCAAAAACATCAGAACTGCACCAAAATGAATCAGGAATCCTCCGTAACGACGCCGATTGCTGGAAAAGGCATAAAATACACCCATCAAGAAATTGGTTCCAGTTTGTCGACTTTTAATATACGATGTTTTGGCAAGTTCAAACAAAAAAATTGAAGTTACAAATATCGCAGCCCAAAAAGTGATATAAACCCCCCACTGTAAATTTTTTTCATACAACAGCCACGACAAAAATATTGTGCCGGCCGTAGCTAAAATTACCGGATTTTGAAAGTCCCCCTTCAACCCTTCCCAACTAGATTTTCGCCAGGAAATCAGCATGCCTACTCCCATCAGCAATAATAAAGCATAACCCATTGGTGCCGTAATTGTATTAAAGAATGGTGCTTGAATTGAAAGCTTTGCTCCACGTACAGCTTCTGAAAGTAAAGGAAATGTTGTACCAAGTAAAACAGTAAATGCTATTCCTACCAGCAAAACATTTTGTGCCAAAAAAACATTCTCTCTACAAAGCACCGATTCAATCTTGTATTCAGATTCCAACATTTGAATACGTTTGAATAACAGAGCAAAACCTATAATCATAATCAGAGCTAAATATATTAAGAATATAGGGCCTACTTCAGATTGTGTAAATGAATGAACTGAATTGATTACACCTGATCGAGTAAGAAACGTACCCAAAATGGTCAAACCATAAGTCATAATTATGAGCACAACATTCCATATTTTAAGCATATTGCGTTTTTCCTGAATCATGACTGAATGCAAAAAGGCTGTTCCGGTCAGCCAGGGCATCAGCGCTGCATTTTCTACTGGATCCCAGGCCCAAAAACCTCCCCAGCCAAGTTCTTCGTATGCCCATTGTCCGCCTAAAATTAGTCCTGACGACAAAAAATACCAGGCCATCAATGTCCAGCGACGTGTTGTCAGTACCCATTCGTTGTCCATTTTTCCACGGATCAGTCCCCCCATTGCAAAGGCAAAAGGAACGCTAAAACCAATGAACCCTAAGTACAAAGACGGCGGGTGAATAGCCATGGCTGGATTTTGCAGGAGTGGATTTAAGCCGCGACCTTCTGCTGGAATAACTGTTTGCAACTCCAGAGGGTTGGACCAGCCAATGAGCAACAGCAGCAAAAAAGCCATTATTGCGTTGAATGTGGCAATCACATAAGGAATGATCTCACGATTTGAGTACTGATAACGGAACGCAACTATCATGGCAAAAAAACTTTGTACTAAAATCCAGAAAAGTAATGAGCCATTCATACCACCCCAAAATGATGAAAATTTGTAGACCAAAGGCATGTCAGTACTGGAATGCTCCCAGACATAAATTATACTGAAATCACTGGTAATCAAGGCGTGGATTAGTATTGCAGAGGCTAGCGCTACTAAAAAAAATGTGAGAATACTGGCATTTTGCGCTGAGCGCACCAAATTCCAATTATTAGTTCGTACACCCAAATGCGGAACCACAGTTCCATAAACACAAAGCGCAAATGCCGCCATCAATGCGATGGTGCCAAAGTCAGCTAATCCCATAAATTCTCCTAAATAATTAATGACCGTTTTTCACAAAATATTCTCTCCTACCATAGTATGATACAGTTATAAGAAGTCCTGAAATCGTATCATTTTGAGTGAAGCGAGAAATCTTGTATACGTTTGGGATGACATGATAAAACTCGTGACTGTTGAGATGATTAAAAAGATTCAAAGTTTGGTTTTGAGAGAACCTCAACCCTGCGGTCTTTTCCTGCATTCTGCTCTTTCTTTCCTTTGGCAACAGGCTCCTTTCCACCTTTGCTGATGACAACAAAACGCCCCTTATTGAAGTCTAACTTAACCAGGGTTGCCATGGTCTTTTCTGCACGCTTCAAACCTAATGTTACATTGCTGAATTTTGAACCCTCTCCGAAATCCGGTTTTAGAGGGTCGGAATGACCAGTAATTTGGATTATCTGTTGGGGAAATTTACGTAAGCATTTTACCAGATCGTTCAAATTCGATTTTGAAGAATTTCGCATAACATTACTTCCACGTTTGAAAAGAAGTGTGTACCTGCAAATACCGTTTTTTGGAGAAGGAAAACCAGGTTTTGAAACTAACTCCGAACGTTTGGCCAAATGGACAACAAAATGACTTCTTGAACCAACATTTCCACGTGT
Source organism: SAR324 cluster bacterium SAR324-CTD7B (assembly GCA_002082305.1). Taxonomy (GTDB): domain Bacteria; phylum SAR324; class SAR324; order SAR324; family NAC60-12; genus Arctic96AD-7. Next base: position 7,787 of record LSNO01000109.1, on the reverse strand, counting down.
AAGTTTTAAAATACTGAACTCCTCGTTTTTAACCTCCCATGCTAATTCCCCCTGAATGAGCTGTGTCTGCTCATCGTTTGAACGGTATATTCTTTCCCGGTAGTTCTGTAAATCAAGTTTGCTTTTTTGGTTTGCCGTTATAAGTATATCAGCAAAAATGTCTTTCAAAGGTCTACCACTGATTGGAATGTTGTCAGCAATATTAGAATCAATCATTTGTTTTTGTTTTGTACTGCCATTGTTTTTAGCCGCATCACCTTCAATGAGAAAGAGGCTGAACATTACATCGTTTTCAAGTGTGTACTTTTCATAAGTCAGGACTTTTCGATTTCTATAAAATTGATGATAAAGGTCTTTTGTACGTTTGTATTCAGACTCAATTCTTTCTTCTTCTCCACTGCCGATAAGAGAATCCCTTTTTGCTCCAAGATTTTGTGCATTGGAAGTGAGCTCAGAAATACTCTGCTTCAGGCCATTACTGAAAATTTTGAAGTCACTCAGATTACCTTGGATTTTGTTTATTAGATGTCCATTATTGAAGTTTTGATAGTTAGATTCTTTTTTTAACCAGTCCAGCAAACGTTTATCACCGACATTTTCTGTTTTGAGGTAGTTCTCAATCTGCTCAATGTCTGCAAGAACATTCACACTTGCACTTCTGGAATCAGCAATTTCAGCCTTTGAACGACCTGATGAAAAAGGATATGCCTCGACACGTAAAAATAGATAAACATATTCGTTGGCCTGTGAATCAAAGTGGGTTATATTTTCTGGATACAGGTATGTTACCCGGATATGTCCTGCCTGAAAAGGAATGTTCATGCTATTGCCATAGGCTGCAGATATATGGGCCAGGACTGGTTTTTCCATGCTTTTGAAAATGGAACTGTTGAGAACATCAAGCTTTTTCTTGCTACTCATTAAGTCAGGAGTGTAAAGTGTCTTAATGGCAACCAAACTAGTAACAGGTGTTTCACGAAGTCCGTTGATATAGACTTGCTGATCCACGTTTATTTGTACAATCTGCCGTTGAATTTCTGCTATCTCATTTTCAATCTTGGCGATTGCTGTTGCGTAATTTTCAATTCGTATGGCTCGATCGTTTTGACCTGATTTCAGTTGGGCTCTTTCCTGAAATGCTTTTCGATAATCTTGTTCCAGCTTTTGCATCTGTTCATGCCATTTTGTTTCTGAAGCCAAAATTGTTGCCAACCATTGTGTTTCAACTGCGGGAATTGAATAAAAATCCTGAATGCCTTTATTATTAACTATGTGTCCGATTACAGCATCGTGAAAAACTTTTAGATTGTCACCTGAAGGTACCTTATGAAAATTGTAATTGATATTAGAGTCATCTGTTGATGGACTAGAATTTGTGTTTCCAGAAGTTGACTCCTGAGCGCCTCCTGATAGTGCAAACAAGAACAATGTAAAGAAAATAGCTGTTAATATACGAAAGTAGTTCATTTGTTTTACCATATAAATAATGTTAAAAATGAAAAGTGGTTCTGACTATACATATTTGCATCTATATCGACGTATGACATTATGGTTGTACAGTGTAATAATTCAAGTCAATATTTTGTTTTGTCTCATCTGAATTTTGTTTTTTATCGAATTTTCTGACTTTATTAATAGAATACTGATGTAAAAATCATGAGTCAAGACTGGTTTTACGATCTTCAAGTCAGATTTTGGTGAGGTAGAAAAATATAAATATTCCACGATAAAAACAAAAATGTGAATCAAAAATTCAGACAGATCATTTTTGAAAGCCAAACACATTGATTTACAGGTAATATTTTGTTATAATCCAGTACAGAAATATTAAAAAGGATAAAAATGCCACTATATGATTATCAGTGTCAGCAATGTACGAATGGTTTTACAGAACTTCGTCGGAGTTCTGAAATGGATACTCAAATTGATTGTCCTGAATGCGGCAGCAGGGAAACAATACGTTCTATCAGTTCTTTTGCAGTTGGCGGATCGGTGTCGGGAATTCCTTCCGTCTCAGCACCATCAAGAAGACCATTCAGTTGAGCAAGCAGCTGAACGGACTGGTCGGTCCGTATAAAAGTGCTTGATTGAGAGTGACTGGTATTCATCCATCTCTCTCTTTGTTAGCTCGAGGATGGAAAATATACGCTATAAGCGAAAAGTAGAACGTCTCGAAATACATCTTTCCTGCATAATTAAAACGTCTCAGTATTTATTTCAAACCTTTTTTCCAACCTAAATAATTATGGATGCCAGTATTCGTCCGAAAGGTATCCTCGATTTCCTTTCTCAGCAAGAAATCAGACAACTCAGTGATCCGCAAAACGGAGGACTTAATGAATTGTTCCGGCGTTGTGCACTGGCTGTTCTTAACAGTGACAGTCAGACAGACAGCGGAAAAGAAATGCTCGCGGGTTTTCCGGATTTCAGTATCGAGGTTGTCCAGCAAACAAGAAGTATCAAGCTGGAATTGAGAAATGCACCACCTAAGGCCTTTGTAAATGGCGAACTGATTCAGGGAATAAATGAACATTTATTTTCAGTTTTACGAGATATTGTTTTTGTGGGCACAGAGCTCTCAAATAAAAGAGGATTTGATTTAAAACAATCTTCTTCTATCACAGATTTTGTTTTTCATATATTGAGGAATACAGGCTTGCTCAGAGACCTGATTGAACCAAATCTAGTGGTGTGCTGGGGAGGGCATTCAATTGAGGAAACAGAGTATCAGTATACAAAAAAAGTTGGTTACCAACTGGGATTGCGTGAGTTGAATATCTGCACAGGTTGCGGTGCAGGCGCCATGAAAGGTCCAATGAAAGGAGCCACCATTGCCCATGCAAAACAGCGATACAATAACGGGCTCTATATCGGCATAACTGAACCTGGCATTATTGCTTCAGAATCACCAAATCCTATCGTAAACTCGTTGGTGGTTATGCCTGATATAGAAAAACGACTTGAGGCTTTTGTTCGTACCGGACACGGTTTCATTGTGTTTCCCGGAGCCGTTGGAACGACTGAGGAAATCTTATATTTACTCGGTATTCTGATGCATCCCAAAAATGCTGAGCAGCCCTTCCCCCTGATTTTAACAGGTCCCAAAGAAAGTAAAGATTATTTTGATCAAATTGACGGTTTTATCGGTGCGACTTTGGGGGCAGAGGCCCAGAGATTTTATGAAATTATTATCGATGATCCTGAAAAAGTTGCACAAAGAATTCAATCAGGCATCAGGAAAGTTCGTGAATTTCGTAGAAAGTTGGGAGATGCCTTTTATTACAACTGGATGTTACATATTGATCAAGATTATCAGTGGCCGTTTAGTCCAAGTCATGCAGCAATGTCTGCATTAAATTTGCATTATGCACAGCCAAAACATGAACTTGCCTGTAATTTGCGTAAAATGTTTTCTGGAATAGTATCAGGTAATATCAAGGAAGAAGGTGTACTTTCTATCGAAAACAATGGTCCGTTTCAAATTAGCGGAGATCCGGAACTAATGCAGGAACTGGATAAACTGCTTTCGACATTCTGCAGTCAGCGGAGGATGAAACTTTCCAGAGACACAGAATATAAACCATGCTACGAGATAGTTGCTTGATAAAAGAACTGACATCTGTTGCTGATGCAAATCAATCCTTCGAGTGGGGTTCAGGTAAAGAGGCCGACTCAATTCGCACTTTAACTTCCCAGGAAATGGTTGTTTCAGTTCAGAATATTTTGAAAGGGCACAATTTGGAAGAAGGAGTTTGGGTTTTTGGATATGGCTCATTGATGTGGAATCCGGACTTTAAAGTTGCAGAAAAAATTTCAGGGATAATATCTGGCTATCATAGACGTTTATGTTTAAAATCAATAGTTTACAGGGGAACTCCGGATTATCACGGTTTGGTATTCGGTCTGGATAAGGGAGGATCCTGTCAGGGAATGGCCTTCCGGATTGCTCCTGAAAACTTAGACTCTGAACTGCAGAAAGTCTGGGAACGTGAAATGTTTGCAGAAACTTATATTCCTACCTGGGTTTGTGTAAAAACAGAAAATGGTGATGTTTCTGCCATTACTTTTGTTATCAACACCAAACACAAACATTATGTGCCGGATCTCGATCTGGAAAAAGTTGCAGAACGAGTTGTTCGTGCAGAAGGAAAATGCGGTTCCTGCCATGATTATGTGCAAAATACAGTAAAATTTCTGCATCAACTTGAACTACGTGATCCTGTTTTAGAGCAGTTGCTGACCTTAATCGAATATCCTCAAATTTCTGTTTGAAGTAACTAATACTTCTTGTTATGAACAAACCTATTTCAAAAAGGCGAATCTCAGTATGGTTGAAACTGATTATCGCATTTATACTTTTAGGAGTCGGTTTTGCAGGAGGTTTCAAGTTGTATGAGAAAGGCAACGAGGCAGGATGTTTCCCTCTGGAAGATGATATCGTGCCAGTAGAAATAATACCTTTTCGTGCAGATCATCTTCAGGTAATTGTACTTGGGGACACAGGGACAGGGAACGAAGATCAACTGAAAGTAGCTGATGGAATGGCTAAAGTCTGTGATCAGGCCGGATGTGATTTTGTCTTACTCCTGGGGGACAATTTTTATCCGAATGGTGTGAAATCAATACTTGACAAACAGTTTTACACAAAATTTGAGCAGGTTTACAATAAAATAAAGAAGCCATTCTTTGCAGTTTTGGGAAATCACGATGTCAAGCAGAACGCTTTCACGCAAATAATGTATAGTTTGAGAAGCGATTATTGGCGAATGCCAAACTACGAGTATTCATTTGAGACTGCCCAAGCCCGGTTCTACGGCTTAAACACGAACTGTCCCTTTTCTTTTGAAAGACTCAGAAATAAACTGAACCGGGATGATGCGGAGTTAAAGGCAAATGCCGATAAACTTCCCTGGACAATAGCCTTTGGACATCATTCAGTCTATTCAAATGGAACACACGGTGATACTGATGTTATTACACGCAATTACTGGAACTGGATATTGGATGGGCGGATAGATCTATATTTAGCAGGACATAATCATCATTTATCACTATTGCAATATGGAGAAACGTCGACGGAATATGTGATAAGCGGGGCTGGGGGCGCACACTATCGAACAAATAGTGAAAGAGAAAAACTTAATAAATCAGAGGCATCGAGCGTATTTACATATAACGACACAGGATTCGTCTGGCTCGACATACGCAGTGAAAAACTTTTGATCCGCTTCCACGACAGCACGGGTAATATCCTATACGAATTTACAAAAACGAGGTAGATTTTACTGTAAATCTCCGCAAGTTCTTTTTTCCCAAGTAATAATGTCCATTATTCAATTCAGTCACGCAAACGGCTTTCCTGCCAAAACATATTCAGTTTTATTTAAACATCTGGAAGGACATAAAATATCAGCGATTAACATTTTAGCTGAAAATCGAAAACCGTCAGAAATCAATTGGCATGATATGACAGAAGATATATTGAAGTGTGCTGGGCAATTTGAAGAGCCGGTTGTTGGCGTAGGACACTCCTTGGGAGGTGTGTTGACTTTAATGGCAGCTGCTAAAAAACCTGCATTATTTCAGAATATTATCATACTGGACCCTCCACTATTTTCTTCTCAAAAACGATTACTGATCAGCATACTGCGTGCCATAAATATTGAAGACTGGGTAAGTCCGTCCGGAAAATCAAAAAATCGCCGTAGTCATTTTGAATCAAAGGAAAAAGCCCATAGATATTTCCAGGCGAATAAAATGTTCAATAATTTTCATCCACAGACATTGAAAGATTATGTAACTCACGGTTTGATACCGGGAAAACAGGGGGTAGAATTGACGATTACAGTGGAGCAAGAGGTTGCTATTTTTCACAAAATGTTGACCTCTTATCCTAAATCAATATACAAAGTACGGGGAACACTTGTTTATGCGGTCAAAAACCCAGTTCTTTGGGCATCAGATTTGCGCTGGATTAAAAGAAATTTCACACAATTGAAGCTCATTCCATTTCCGGATTCACATTTGTTTCCTCTGAATTATCCTGAGTCAACTGCTCAAATTATTAACAGATGCTTAAAGTGTTTAAATTGACGATCTAAATAATATATATAATTATATTATGTACAGATAAAAAATAATTAAAATAATATAAACAATAAAATTAAATAACTACAAAAATAGATTATTAAAATCTTGTAAATATAGTGTTTTTTGTCATACTGAGAATCACTTTTATTTGCCGAGGTGGTGGAACTGGTAGACACGCTGTCTTGAGGGGGCAGTGGGCTATGCTCGTGCGGGTTCGAGTCCCGCTCTCGGCACCAGACTTCTTTTTTGTATCTTCCAAAATCTTCTAGTACAATCCACATAATACATTGCTAAATCAAGCATTGATTCAAATTTGCCTAAAATATCTTCCTAAATCTTCGTAAACTTTACTCTTGCTTATTGTATTAATTGACGGTAAAATTGACGGTAAAATGTTGTTTGATTTTAGCGTTTTAATTTTTACCGTAAATTGTGGGGTACACATGGCAAAAGAAAAACTGACAGAATTAGCAATAAAACAAGCGAAATCCAAGAATAAACAGTACAAACTTTCTGATGGTGGTGGCCTGTTTTTATTAGTACATCCGAACGGTAGCAAATACTGGCGGTTAGATTATAGGTTTGGAGATAAACGCAAATCTTCATCTTTGGGTGTTTATGGTTCAAAAAAATCAGAAATGCCATTAGTAAAAGCTAGAAAAGTTCAAGCACAATACAAGTCAATGCTTCAAGACGGTATTGATCCAATAGAAGCAAAACGGCAAAAAAAACAATTATATTTTAAAGAAAAGCAAAAAAAGGAAAGTAGGGATGCGGGACAGGCTACCACCTTTGAGAAAGTAGCTCACGAGTGGATGAGCAAGCAAGGCCCACGCTGGACAGAAGAACATCAAACGAGAGTGAGAAGAAGTCTTGAAATCCACGTATTTCCGGAGATTGGACAACTACCGATCACAGAAATTGATACAATCACTTTGCTGAATGCCCTACGGAAAATTGAAATGCAGGGAAAGCACGAGGCCGCAAGTCGAGCAAGGCAACGCTGTGAGGGAGTGTTTCGCTATGGTATTCAAACGGCAGTCTGTGAACGTAACCCCGCAATCGACCTTCGAGGCGCACTGACACCCCCCACAGTTAAACATCTAGCCGCACTCAAACCTGATGAAATACCTGAATTTTTGCACAAGCTGGAAGCATACGAGGGGCATCCGGTAACACGCTTGGCTATGTGGTTTATGCTCTATACGTTTGTACGAACAAAAGAATTGAGACTTGCAAAATGGAGTGACATCAATCTTGATCCGGAAGAACCACTTTGGATAATTCCAGCCGAAAACATGAAAGCGAAGCGAGAACATCATGTTCCATTGTGCTATCAAACAATTGACGTACTGGAACAAATGCAGGAGTTTTCCGGCCCTGATGGTTTAGTTTTTCCACAAGAAAAAAACGCACAGAAGCCGATGAGCGAGAATACTTTGCTTTTTGCGCTGTATCGAATGGGCTACCATTCCAGGGCAACCACGCACGGGTTTAGAGCCACTGCAAGCACAATCCTGAATGAGTCAGGTATGTGGCATCCGGACGCAATCGAAAGACAACTTGCACATCAAGAAGGCAATAAAGTCAGGGCGGCTTATGACAGGTCATTGCACATGGAGCAACGCCGTAAAATGATGCAATGGTGGGCCGATCATGTGGACTCACTGATGATACCCGCTGATGTAATTGATTTA
>LSNO01000014.1 GCA_002082305.1 SAR324 cluster bacterium SAR324-CTD7B | reverse complement strand
AAAGGAAGACTGGTCACTGAAATCATAAGTCCGGGCTAATTCTTTCCGTAAATTATGAAGCAAGATTTGTTCCGAAACATCCGGTGCGGAACCGTCGCTAAGTCCCAAAACTACTGCATGCGGCAGGATATCCCGTGGCCAGGCTGAATGAGTTTGCAAAAAGAAAATGCACAGAGCCAGTACAGTATAGATGGAGAACCGAAAAGAAGGATTGGGGTAATGAGCAATGAACACAGAAAAGCCGGAAAAGTAATTGTTGTTAAACGCTACAGCTTTCTGTTATACAGCCGAATTGCACTTTTCGCAAGAAGTTGCAGAATAATTTATAAAGCAGATAATTACTGGAATGTTTGACAGATTTGACAATCTCAAGATCCTAACCTGAACTGTTGCAAGCATCCTTTTTAGCTAAGAATTCAGATTCAGGGAATTGGATTCTGGTAGCGTTGTTGTAAAATATTGTTGCGGCTCTTTTGGGATAAAGGAGAAACGCTATGAAGTAAAAAGTTTTCATAGGATTCTCTGTCAAGTTTGCTCCAGATATATGCCGGCAATGTAACTACGGCAAAGATTATTAAAACCCAAATAATTGCTTTAAGCAGTCCATGCATGATACTCTTTCAAAAAATGATCCCCCTGCATTACTGTAAAAATCATCAGCAGATTTGCTGAATGAAAATTGCGATCCCACTTATTTTTGGTCGAACATATTAGATAGTTATTACAACAATGAATGGCCATTATGCTGAATGAAAATGAAGTAAAAGAAAAAAAATTAACTTTGCGTTCCAGAAATGCACTACTGGAAATTGTACCAGAAATTGGAGGTTCAATCACACGTTATTGTTTGAAAACTGAAAAGCAGACTTTGAATTTTTTGCGTCCAGTAATTCAATCAGGGCTTGCTAAGCACGACCCAAGGGAAATGGCAAGTTTCCCACTGATTCCTTTTTCCAATCGAATCCGCAACGGTCATTTCAAGTTTCAGGGGCGGGAAATAAAATTGCCGCTGAATTTTTATCCTGAAGTACACAGCATTCATGGACACGGTTGGAAAGTACCCTGGACAGTAAAAGAAAAATCCGAAAACAAGGCAACAATAGAGTATCAACTTCTACCTGATGAGTGGCCTTTTTCTTATTTGGCAAGTCAGGTTTTTGATTTGGAGGCGTCTTCCTTGACTGTAACTCTGCAAATCAAAAATACCGGAAACTCTGCAATGCCAGTGGGTATGGGACTGCATCCATATTTTGTCCGGACTCCTCAGGCTTCGATAACTGCAAAAACAGAAAAAATGTGGATCAATGATGCTGAAACTATGCCTCTGAGTCTGGAGTCGGTTCCAGAAATCAAACTGCTGAATCAAGGTTTGATTGTCACTCAGAATGCACTGGATAATCTTTTTACAGGCTGGAACCGTGAAGTCCTGATTTCATGGCCGGAATGGAATGCAAACTTAAGAATTTTTGCAGATGCACCCTTGGATTTTCTGGTGATTTACACTCCTGCTGATGCAGATTTTTTTTGTGTAGAACCAGTCAGTAATGTGACAGATGCCTTCAACATGTTAGCCCGTGGAGAGTTCGGACATGGAACAAAGACCCTGCTTCCAGGAGAATTGATTGAGGGAAAAATCTGCTTTGTCCCGGAACTGAGTTAAGACTTAGAAGTCAATTTCTCTGCCCAGTAATTTCAGGGTCCTGATTCATTCAGTCTCCAATCGTAATGATATTCGATTCCCAGCTCATCTTCATTCAAAGAATTAGCCCAATCCCCTTTTACATATTTCTGTTGATGAATCAAAACTCCTGTTTCATTACCGCCAAAATCATCCTGATACCATTCAAAAATTTTAGACAGCCGAAGTTTTTCTGCTTTTTTTGTACCACGTGGATGATTAATGTATTAATTTGAGCCTTGTTCCAGAAGCAACTCGCTGTTGAGGACGGTAAAAGCAAGCGGCCGCAGATTTGGACATCCCATGCTGGCGCAATTCAGGGCATAGTGATTTTGGGATCTTGCCAGATTGGTCGCAGAATGCGGTGTTCAATGTCATTCAGTGAAAGTTCTTCACCCTCGATCGTGAAAAACTCTTTATCCAAGGGACCAAAACTAAAATACTGAAGGAAATTTTTCTGATGGATTCGACAGGGAAATGATCCAAAATCAAATTAACGGTTGTAATTGGATTTAGTCATCTTTTTCTTCTCCTTTTTTCAATGAAAGCCAACATTTTTTTGACCAGTAACGGAAATATTCCTAACAAGGCAAATGAACCAATCAAGGTAGGTGAAAGGATGTCGCTCAAAGATTCAATTTTTGCGAGCTCCGAACCTGCGTTTATATAAACCAAGGTTCCCGGGAGCATTCCTAATTGACTTACCCAATAGAAGGTAACTGTACGAAGAGGAGTCAAACCTATCCCCAAATTGATGAAAAAAAAGGGAACCACCGGCACAAGCCTCAAAGTGAATAAGTAATAACCACCATCTTTGTTTATGCCGGAATTGATGATTTTCATCTGCGAGGAAAAACGGCTCTGAACCCAGTCCCGCAGCAAAAAACGGGCAATCAACATAGCTAAAGTCGCACCAATGGAACTGGCGAAAGAAACGATCGCTGTTCCTGCAAATAACCCGAAAAAAGCCCCACCTCCCAAAGTCATCCAGACTGCACCTGGAAGTGAAAATGCAGTAATGACTATGTAAAATAGAAAATAACTGCCCAACACCAAAATGGGATTTTTCTCGTAGGATGAAATGAAAAATGCTTTGGAGGATTTTAGATATTCGAGAGTCAGGTACTTTTGTAAATCGAAGACGAAAAACAAAGCAACAACAATGGTGAAGACGGCTATAAGCAACAAAATTTTGATTTGCTTATTCTTCTCAGGCATAGAATTGAATCTTGTCTATTTTATGTAATTCAGAATTTACATGGATTACATCTCAGTTCAAAGGATGATCTACAATAATTTTACACGCTTACCATGAACTGCGCCCCATGTGGTTACACAGTAAGGAACACAATATGTAAGCAAAATTTTAAAATAATTAATGGATTCTCCTTTAAGAATGACATCACCATGATTGATGGTGGCTAGGATAGTCCCCACTACTAATGCGGTCATAAGGGCTTTCTTTGGAGTCCCGTCGCCAAAAGCTAATTGAAAAAAGTCGGGAGTTGCTGTTTGTTTCATCATTTTTTATTTCTAAGATTATTTGAGATAAAATGTCATAAGTGACGGTCCCGCAATAAGTATGCAATTCACATTTTGTGATTTAGATAGTAAGGAAAATTATTTATGATATTAGTGTAGTAGTTAATACATAATTTCTGGTTTCTCTCGAAATGACACAGTTTTACGACTTTTTATGTCGGTATTATGATTTATCTTTCAGTAGACATAATAATCTTTCAAATTGGATAGAACCTTTTTTGTATTTTCAAAAAAAGAATTTATGACTAGAACGTAATCACTTTTTTCAAAGGGTAATAGTTTGATAGCCATCTGCAAAGAGTCTGGCAATGCTTGGATGTCCTTTATATTCATCAATCAAAGGCAGCTCTTTCTTTCGCAACAAATCTTTTTCTCCACCAAACGAGGTGTCGCAATAATCACAAACTCATCCGATTACTCCTGAACTTTTCAGTGATTAGGTAAGCGGAGTCATTTTATGTTATTTACTAAATTCTTCAATCCACTTTGTACCGCCACCATCAAAAATGAGCTGCACATCAAGCCTTTACTCCAACAACTAATTGACCACATGCACCTTGAATATCCTGTCCTTTGGAAATTCGTATAGGAGCTACAACACCGTGATCAAGGAGGTACTTTTGGAAATTCCGTGACTGCTCCATTGAAGGTGATTGATATTTGCTGCCCGGAGCAGAGTTGAAGGGAATCAAATTTATCTTGAATTTCATACCGTGCAGCAAACTAATCAATCCCTTTGCATCTTTTATTGAATCTGTCAAATCACGAATCAGAATGTACTCAAATGTAATACGTCTCCGTGATTCCAAAGGGAACTCTCGACAAACTTTAATAAGCTTTTCCAGATTGTATGGAATGTTGACGGGCATCAGTTTTGAACGAACATCATCAGTTACACCATTCAAAGAAATTGCCAGATTGGCCTTTATTTTTTCTTTTCCAAAACGACGGATTTTCGGCAGTAATCCGGAAGTAGAAACTGTGATGCGCCGCTGTGAAAAATTAAAACCATGCTCATCCGTTAGAATTTCCAGAGCCTGCAGAAGATTTTGGTAATTATGAAAGGGCTCGCCCATTCCCATAAAAACGATATTCCGAATATTTTTCCCCTCGGGCTGATCATTCCAGACTGTCAATACTTGGTCGATAATTTCTGCCGTTTTTAGATTTCTTACCAAACCCATAGTTCCAGTCATGCAGAAATCACAGCCCATTCCGCATCCTACCTGAGATGAAACACAAACTGTATTATGACTGGTATGCGGCATGAACACGGATTCTATGCTGAGTCCGTCATCCAGTAACAAACGATATTTAATTGAACCATCCTGCGATTGTTGTGTTTCAGCCTTTTCGAGTGAGCTGATCCAGAAATTCTCTTCCATAATTTTTCGGGTTTCCCGGCCAATATTGTGCATTTCGGAAAAGCTCTCCGCCTTTTTCTGATAGAGCCAATAAAATATTTGATCTGCCCTGAATTCCTGCACCTTACTGTGTTTTATGGATTTTTCAGCCATCCACGCACGTAAATTATGTCGTGTCCAGTTTTTAATGTTGTACAGTTTTGACATTTTATATTTGGAAATGTAACTATTTAATGAATATGTTATTCTTCATGGTAAGTAAATGCACCCGAGTGGTCAAGCGAGAGCTCCTTAAATTTAAAAAATGCTCATACAAAATATTGGTTAACTGATGAAATGTTTAAAATGCGGATGGTCCAATTCTGACACTGCTGCCTATTGTACAAAATGCCATGCATACCTGTCAGAACAGCCGGGCATGGAATCAATAGATGCAATTAAAGCTCTGATTTTAAGTCTGTTTTTTACCGGAATTTTCTATCTCGTTTTCCCGATTCCTGTCATCCGGAGTGAATACTGGCTGCAATTATTTTCAGGTCATATCTCAGAAACTATTGTTGCCCTTGTGCTTTGGTCCCTGTTTTTGATTTTTTTCAAGTGGCGGCAGTTTCGTCAACAACTCCGGGCCTATGAGGCTTTCAGGAATCAGATCATGCACGACTCTTTATCAAAAGGCATTTATGTCAGGGATGTGGACGAGAGGATATTGGAAATCAGTCAGTTTATGCAGGAGCAAAAAGTAAAGAAATTTCAGGACAGCGTCATTTTCCGGAGAGTACGCCGCACATTAAGACACCTCAAAGCCATTCCTAAAAAAGAAGAAATAACTTCAATTCTCAATTATCAGGCAGACATTGATCACAACAGAATGCAAAGCGGATATGCTCTTTTAAACGTTTTTATCTGGGCAATTCCCATTCTTGGGTTTATCGGTACCGTTTTTGGAATCGGACAGTCAGTCGGCGAATTTTCAGATTTTATCCGCAGCACCGGCGGCACTGATTTGAACACGCAAATGCGCTCGGCTTTGGGAGGAGTTACCAGTGGATTATCAGTTGCATTCAGCACTACATTTATTGCATTGGTTGGAGTAGTTCCGATCATGATGCTTGCTTCATCTTTGCGTAAACGAGAGGAAGATTTGCTTCTCAGTGTTGAAGATTACTGTCTGGAAGATTTACTGCCGAATTTACATGTACGTCCTGGAGATGAGATGCTGGATGACGCAGTTAGTGAACATTTGGAACAGATGGCAGAGTTTTCTGAGAATTGGCGCAAACAGGTTTCACCTGTTCTTGAATCCGTGGAACGTCATTCAAAAGGATTTGCAGCGCAAGTTGATGGATTACAGCCCTTGATTCAAAAATTCAGTGAATCCTTATTTGAAGCAAAAGACAAAATGAGTGACCCGGATCAAGTGGTAAATGTCCTTGAAAACCCTGAAGAGTTAAAGAAAAAAGACAAAAAAGACAATGAACCGCCAACCGAAAATTCCCAACCTTTAAAACAATGAGGTATGCCTCTAATTCTCCTAAAGTAACACTTTTCCCATTTCTGAGTGTCCTGCTCAGTACAATGGGAATTTTAGCATTCCTTTCAATTAGTTTTTTACTTGTTGTTCCTGAGAGTGCAGATTCTCCCAGGGAGCCCAAACGTTTGCAATTTGAATGGGTCGGTGCACCCGGATATGTCAAACCCATTTTTATCCGCTGTTATGCGGATCGTTTAGAATATTACAATTTGTTTGAAAACCGGGAATACAGCCTCTCTCTTGATGAATTGCTGAACCAGCTTCAAGGTGAAAATCCGGAACTATTGTCATATCTAGTTCAGCTATTTCAGCTAAATACTGATATTAAAAAAAAGTTTGGTAAAACAGAATATTACCCTCTTTTACTGGTTTATCCTGACGGCGTGTTAACTTCAGAATTATTGATGGTTGCAATTGAAAAAATTGGAGGATTAAATTTTGGACTGGAACCAATGCTACCGAAATGGGAAGTACCATATCAGGGACTGAATTCTGAAGGCTGATATTTGATGTTATGAAAAAACTTTTCTTAATGAGAATAATTGTTTTTGGCATCTTGTGGTTTGTCACCGGCTGTCAGGGAATTTTCAGTCCTGCTCCAGATGAACAGGAAATTCGATTGCGCAATGCTATCCGGATTCATCCTGTTCACGAACTCGGCTACGTCCGGCTGGCTCAATATCTGAAAACTCAGGGACGATACTCTAAAACATTTTCAGTACTCCGTACCGGACAGCAGCATATTCCTGATTCGATTGCGCTCATTCGAATGGAGGGAGGTCTGTTTCAGGGTTTGGGTTATTACAGAGAATCACAAGAATATTACACAGAACAAATCACTAAACATCCGGATGAACCGCTCCTTTTTCTGGATCGAGCGCAACTGTACCTGCGTCTGGAAAAACAGCAGCTTGCTTTGAATGACGCACGCAAAGCACTTTCTTTGAAACCTGATTTGTTTGAAGCTCTTTATCTGATTGGTGTGATTTTAGACCGGAGGACTGCCTCAAATGTACCGGATCAGTCAGAGCAGGCACTTGATGCTTTAATTGCCGCCAGCGAAATAAATGGACGGAATCCCGATCTCTGGCTGAGAATTTCAACATTATGGGAAAGGCGTGGTGAAACTCATCAGGCAAGACTGGCAATGCTCCGGGCAGTTGAGCTTTCTCCGGAATCAAAACTTTACCTTCGCCGTTATGCGGATTTGCAGGAAAAAGAGCTGGACCTAACCAGTCAGAAATACTCTGATGAAATCTCGGAATCCCTGCACCAGACTCTTCAACACATGCTCAAATTGTTTCCGGACGACATTTGGGTACACGCACATATGGGGAACCTGGCCTGGACACAGGAAAAGTTTGTGCTGGCGGAGACACATTTACTGCGTGCTCTTGAATCAAAATCTCCATATCCCTGGGCTAATTTTCGATTGGGTATGGTTTATCTCTCTCAAAAAAAATGGGAATCTGCACTCCAGGCTTTTGAGGAAGGTCTTAAATCCGATCCTAAAAACGACTGGGCCATTCTGCAGACAGGACATGCCCTGGAAATGCTGGGAAAAAATGAGGAAGCAATTACCCGTTACGAAAGGCTGATGGAAAAAGGTCCGGACGACCTGGTTGTAGTTAATCGTCTGAATCAATTGTATTGGAACGAATTTTTGTTTGAAAAAGGTGAAGAGGTTCTTTTGCGTGGACTGGAAAAATTTCCTGCAGAAACAGAGCTAATTGAAAAACTACTTGCTTATTATGAATCTCATAGACTTTTTGAAAAGGCAGCAAAAATTATTTTGGGTTTTATTGAGGCAAAACCAGACAACAGTGCTGCACTTGCAAAGCTTGGGTTTTATGAGAAAAACTTGAAACATCCGGAAAAGGCTTTGTACTGGTTTAAAAAAGCACTCTCAAGTTCTCCGGATTTTGAATGGGCACACGTCCAGCAAATTGGAATTTTATTAAACACAGAACGCGAAGATGAAGCAGAAAATGCGCTAAATGATTTTCTCAAACTTAAGCCGAATTCAGAATGGGCGCTGCTGGAACTGTCTCAGCTGAAGTTGAAACAGGAACATTTTGCTGAGGCAGAAGAACTGCTGGAAAAAAATCTTGCAAAGTACCAGGATTCAGCGGGAATACTGCAAACTCAGGGGCGGCTGTATGAATTGCAGAAACGCTGGAAAGAGGCAGAAAATATTTTCAAAAAACTATTAACAATCCGCCCAAACAACTCTTTGCTGCTGACGCATTTGGGTTTTACGCAATGGAAACTCAAGAAAACAGAAGAAGCCCGTCAAAACATTACTCATGCTTTGTATGAAAATCCCGGGAGTCTCTGGGCCTGGAATCTTTATTTGCTTTTGCTGCCGGAAGCACAGCAGCGTCGCTGGATCGGCGATGACTTCAAGATGCTCCTGCCGGTCCTGGGTGCATTAGCCAGCAAAAGGACAGAAGAAGCCTGGCAGGAAATTACTTCTGTTCGCACAGATCCTTTTACACGGCAAGTACTGAAAAATATGCACTATTTGCTCGAAGAAGCTCCGCAAGAAATTAAAATGGATCCGCAGGATATGACCTCAAAACAACTCTCCCCCTGGATAAATGAGCAATGGGGGTATTTCCACGAAATGCTGGGAAACAGAGAGCTTGCTGCACGTCATTTTGAAGTCGTTTTAGAAGCACTTCCGGACAATGCCTGGATACACGCACGCTTGGGCTGGGTCTACGAGAGGCTGGAGAATCTGGAAAAAAGCAAGCAGCATTACAGCCTTTTTTTACAGAAACATCCGCAAGCATTTGATGTCAGTTTCCGGCTGGCAAACGTCTATACATTGACAGGCAACGAAGCCAAAACCATTGAGCTTTACGAATTAATTGCAGCTCACCGTCCGGAACATGACTTGGTGCTGAACAACCTTGCCTGGCTGTATTTAACTGCTCAAGACAGGCAGGTACGTAATCTTGAGAAAGGTATGGAATTAGCCTTGAAATCAGTTGAACTGAATCCTACAATTGACAGTTTAGATACATTAGCCGAGGCCTACTTTCAGTCTGGAGACAGAATTAAAGCCCTTGAAACTATCCATAAAGCTGCTCGGGAAGTTGATTATCCGCCAAACCGTCATTCATACCTGCGCAAACAATTGCTGCGCTTCCGCAAAGGAGAACAGGACTCCAGCCCACCTGCGTTAACATGATTCATGTTATGTTGAAATGATTTTACTCTAAAGCTGTTTAGGTCAGCAAAACACAATGAATTGTACAATAATTTGATGAAGGTGTGCTTAACTGATTTAAATGGGAAACGACAGCTAACAGAGGTTCCATGCAGAATCACAGACCAACATGGATCCCGCAAAAATTAAAACCAAATTACACTTGTAAATTCAATATTTTTCTGAGATAATTGCGGGATTGAATTTTTCAAAGTGACTTTATCTTTCAAAACTTCCATGCCACAAACTATAGAATCATTGATTAAACTTGCCGAAACTGACCGTGATTTACAGAAATATATTTTCGCAAAATCTCATTTGGAAAGACAGATTGATACAGCACGTTCAGTTGTTGACCAACATCAAAAAACAATCGAACAAAAAAAAGACGAATTTGAACTATTGAGTGCTGAATGCAAGGATGTAAACAACAATCTTCAAATTCAGGAAGAATTGATTTCCCGCCTGGACAGTCAAGTACCTAAGATACGCAACGAAAAAGAATTTGCAACCAGTAAAAACCAACTGGAGGAAGCACGAAAAATTCTAGGTCTGCTGGAAGACAAGATGCTCGATCTGGATCTGAAAAAAGAAGATCTTGAAAAAGAAATTGAAACTATTAACAACCGGCTCAGTGAATCAAATACAGAATTTAAGCAGGAAACATCCGGTCTGCTGAAAAAACAGGCAAAAGCAGAAAAAAAGATTGAAACTCTTGAGCCTAGACGCAAACGTTTACTGAAAAAAGTTCCACAAAAAATCAAACGTTTTTATGAGCGCTGCCAGGACAGTGGAATTTCAACCCCAATCTGTGCCATTGAGGATAAAAGCTGCAGCGGCTGTAACATGGTTTTATTGCCCCAGCTTGTTAACGAACTGATGGCAAACACAGATTCCCACAAAAATTGCCCTAATTGTTCGCGTATTTTGTACTTTCCTGAAGTTGAGGAAGAAGAAGCTTCCTCGGCCTGATATTTCTTATCATGCATGATTGTATTCGGTGTTGATCAATCTCTGCTTCAACAAAATACAATCATGAAAAAATATTTAATACTGCTTGTTCTTTCTTTAACATTTTTGCCCGGCTGTGAATCTTCAGCCCCTTCCCGTTTTACATATCCTTCTGAGAAAGAAATGGAGGTACGCTATCTTTGCCGCTTACCATATCTGGATGCAAAAGCGCCACATCAATCCTGGAGCAAATCAACACCCGCCTGGCTCATTATTAATGAAAGCAAGGTCATCATTTTTTTTGAGAATGACCGTACCTTTGTGCTTTCCAGAACTCCGGAGATTACCCTTCCTCCAGGCAGGTACCGCTGCAACCTCTGAAAGTTACTGGCTGAATCTACAGTTTTATGAAACGAAAGTTTCACCCTTTAGCACAGAAACAAAAACATCTCGATCGACATTTCCGCCGGAAGCAATTACCGCCACTTTGCGGCCTTTAATTTTGGACGCCTCCTGTAGTGCTGCCGCAATTGCTGCTGCTCCAGCCCCTTCGCAAACATTATGAGTACACTCATACAACATCCGCATGGCATCTGCAATTTCGTTATCTGTGACCTCAACGATCCGTTCAACACCTTTCCAAATCAATTCCAACGCAGACTGTTCCGGAACTCGGCAGGCCATTCCGTCGGCAATTTTGGTACTCACCGGTGATTCAATGGAACTTCTGCTAACGAATGACTCCGCATAGGTATTGGCATGTGCTGATACAACTCCGACGATCTCCGTATTCAATTCTAATACATCACGTACTGCAAGCATTCCACAGATTCCGGATCCCAATCCAATGGGAACGTAAACAACATCAAGATCCTTGACCGCTCTCAGCAATTCCAAACTATAGGTGGCGACACCTGTAACTAATAGTGGATCAAACGAAGGTATCATTTGCAGTGATTTTTCATGTGCCAGATCTTTCGCATATTCACGGGCTGCCTGAAAATCTTCACCATGCTCTATCAGCTGCACACCAAAAGCACGCATTGCAGCATTTTTCTCCACACTGTTTCCATGTGGCGCTACGATTGTAGCCGGAATTCCGTAGCGCCGAGCAGCAAAACCAACAGACTGCCCATGATTTCCGCGGGTCGCACTGACAACTCCCTTTGGCATTTCTGAGGATTTCGCGAGATGGGCGAAATAAACTAATCCACCCCGTATCTTGAAAGAACCAATTGGTGTGTGATTTTCGTGCTTGACCCAGACTTCTGTGCCTAAACGTTCACAAAGCAGCGGCCAGCAATATTGAGGAGTCGCCTGCATTTCCGCATAAACGATTCGGGCGGCAGCTTCGATTTCATCAAGTGTAATTGCCTGCATCATTTTGTGCCTTCTTTCTGTCTTGATTCTCCGATCAATTCACTCATCACCTTGTTTATCATCCTTAATCCTGCCTGGTCTTTGAGTGTCAGAATGGATTCCGGATGAAATTGTACTGAAGCCACGGGCAGTGTTTTGTGCCGGAGCCCCATTATCAAGCCGTCGTCTGTTTTGGCGGTAACATCCAGACAATCCGGAAGTGAAACTGAATCCAAATAAAGACTGTGATAGCGTCCTGCGCTGAAGGGGTTAGGAAGCCCGGAATAAAACGATTCTGCATTGTGAAAAATCTCAGCGGATTTGCCATGAACCGGATGCTCAAGAGTCAACAATTTTGCACCAAAATGTTCTGCAATCCCCTGGTGACCAAGACACACTCCAAAAATTGGGATTTCACGTGCAAGCGCTTCACCAACAAGTTCCGGAACATTTTGTTCACTTGGAAACCCCGGACCCGGCGAAATGAAAAGTAAATCCGGAGCTATTTCGTCCAGCATTTTATAAGGAAATCCGGAGCGGAGAGTAATAACTTTTGCACCGGTTTGCCTGACATAACTTGCTAATGTGTGTACAAAACTGTCTTGATTATCGACAAATAAAACCGTTTTTTCTCCACCCGTTTGCGGCAAATCAATGTCTTCAGCAGCAGCCGGTTTACTGCCCAAAGTCGCACCTAAAAAGGCTGAAGCCTTGATGTGTGTCTCCCGTTCTTCTGTAGCCGGATCTGAGTCATAGAGCAGTGTTGCACCGGCACGCACTGAAGCTCGGCCGTTTTTAAGATGAACCGTACGCAATGTCATTCCGGTGCTGACAAAACCGTTAAACCACAAAAAACCAATACAGCCGCTGTACCAGCCGCGCGGTGAATTTTCCATATTTTCAATTGTCTGCATGGCAACAGGTTTTGGTGAACCTGTCACAGTACAGGCCCACATGTGCGTCAAAATGGCATCGACTGCATCTCTGTCTTTATTTAAAACACCTTCCAAATGATCAACTGTATGAATCAGGCGTGAATAACGTTCCAGCAGGCGCCGTCCAATTAAATGAACACTACCGGGTTCACAAATTCTGGCCATATCGTTACGATCCACATCCGTACACATAGTGAGTTCTGATTCTTCTTTTTCCGAAGAAATGAGTGCTTTTATACGTTCCGCTGTTTCCATCGGATCACCTCCGACCGGTACTGTTCCTGAAATGGGACTGGTTTCAAAACGTTCTTCCTTGACACGTACATACATTTCCGGAGATGCACCAACCAGTTGCTCTTTACCCATGTTGATCAAAAAACTGTAAGGGCTGGGATTTTGTTCACAAATTCTTTTGAACAAAGTTGAAGGCTGTTCTGCAAAACCAGTAGAAAAAGATTGGGACAGTACGACTTCAAAAAAATCTCCACGCCGGCAGCCTTCTTGAATTTTGGCCACTTTCTGTTCAAACTCACCTGCTTCGTGATCACAGTTTATTTTACCATCAGCCTTTCCCTCGGCAACCTGGAATTCCTCGCCAGTATTCCACCAGCTTTCAGTCATACCGTCCGGAGTTTCAATGTGATATTCAATTTTGGAAGCCTCCTCTTTTTGCCGATCGACAACCACCAATTCGACAGGCAAAAACAAATGGCAGTCAGTTTGTTCCGGATCCCGTTTATGTCTAGCTTCAATATTTTCAAATTGATAAACCAAATCGTAACCAAATGCTCCATACAATCCAAGATAAGGATCAACACTCCGGAACAGTTCAAATATTTTGCGAATAACAGAAAACACGCTTGGCTGGCGACTCCGTTCTTCTTCCGCAAAGAAATCCGGCCTTGGTTTCACAGTACCGGAAATCTTTTCTGCAGGAAGATTCGGATCAGTTCCAAAAACCAGTGATTCAAGATGGGGATGATTTTGTAAAGCAGGAGCTATCAATTTCAGCAGGCGCGTTCCATTCGGATTCAGCGCGTTGATTTCAAACTGTCTTTTCCTGGCAATCAGTTCCAATGCAGGATGCACAAAACCTAAATCCCAGCGGGAATAACGGTCCGGAACTTCGTAATTACTGACAAAAAGTGCTCCTTTTTTAGTGTCAATATATTGATATATTTTATCGAGTGCATGTTCAGCATCCAGCGGTGTAATCGACTTTTCGATTTTGATACCGCCCTGCGTTGTAAAAGTTGAATTATTCATGGCTTCAAGTAAATTTTAAGTGTTTAAAGAAATCAATTTCTAAGGTTTCGAATAAATTTTTCAACTCGCCACAAATCTTTAATTCCAGGTTCGCTTTCTACACCGCTGCAAACATCCACTCCCCACGGTTGTACAATCTTTACTGCCTCTGCAACATTTTCCGGAGTCAACCCTCCTGCCAGAATCAGCTTTCCCAAACCTGAAGCAGTACTTGCCAGGTCCCAGTCAATTTTTTGTCCGGAACCTCCGTAATGATTTTTGCTGAAGGCATCCAGTAAAAAGTATTCTCTCCCAAACTCTTGTATCTGTTCCAGCTTAAATTCAGCAGACACACGAAATGCTTTATAAAATGGTACACCTAATTTAGCAGTTAATTCAACAGACTCATCGCCATGCAATTGTGCCAAGTCCAGGTGTGTTTCAATCATTATTTTTTCCAGCGATTCCGGTGATTCATTGACAAAAATACCCACAGTTGTTACCGATTCCGGAAGCGCACTTACAATTTTGCGGACTTCTTCCGGAGAAATGTAACGGGAAGAACCAGGCCAGCAGTTTAGTCCAATCCAGTCTGCACCTAATTCTGCACAGGACAAAGCCTGTTCAGGACTGGTTAGCCCGCAAATTTTAACTTTTGGATAAACAGTGGTGTGATTCGTCCTCATTGGCTTCTGGATTGGTTTTTTTTAACTATAACGTTATAATATGCTGTTATTCTAAGATACGAATACTTACAGAATTAGCAACGAAAAAATTCCGGAAAACTAGATGTCTGTTCATAGTTCTGCATATTTCTGGAATGGTGACACTTTGGTACTGCACATTTTCCTTCAACCACGTGCTTCACAAAATGAGTGGGCAGGCCGACACAACGGGCGGATACGTCTTCGTGTTACAGCAGCACCCGTCGATAATCAGGCCAATCGGGAATGTGTGAAATTTATTTCAAAATCATTAAAAACTGCAAAAACAAATGTGAAAGTGGTTCGAGGTCAAACCAGTCGTTTCAAAACTGTGGAAATCCATAAACCTGATCCGAAGTCCTGGAAAAAAATTTTAGAAGGCTTGGATAATTAGATTATCTGCATTGTAGAACTTAAAAAGCTAATGATCCACAACCTGAAAACGCAAATAACAACTATTTGTCCGTTTAGATTCGTGAAAATACCCTGCCCAAAAGTTACTCCAAAATTACGATTCTGGAGCATATTTTCTTTACTGACAAGCCTCTTTTTTTATTTAGTAACCGGAACTGCGTCAGCACAGTGCTTAACCAGCGGTCTGACTGAAGATGAGCAGTTGGCTATGACAAAAGGATTATTTGAAGATGAGCTGTTTTCCGCATCAAGTGAGTCCTCAAAGTGTTTTCTTGAAGAATTTAAGGATAGTGCTGCACGTGAGGAGATTTTTTTCCTTAGGGCAGAAGCCTTAAGAAAGGGAGGCGATCTTCAGGGGGCAATCAAAGCTTATGATGAACTGAAAAAAAACTTTCCCAGCAGCAAAACCTATTTAGACAATTCAATGCTCCAGAAAGGAATTTCACTGGCCCTCACTAGAAATTATACTGCTTCTATCAGGACCTTAAAATTGCTGCTGCTTGATTTTCCCACAACAAAATACAGAGATGAAGCACTTTATTGGCTGGGTTATGCAGCTTCTTTCCAGGCAGAGTCTCTGCGCAAAAAAAACAACAAAGACGCTCTGCTTTTTTATCAGGAGTCCACACTTCATTTCGTTAAAGTAGAACCTGAATTATTAAATCTGAAGCAGCAGCAGGAACGTTTGCATTTAATGGGACGGGCATGGTGGTTCCTGAAGGACTTTACTAAAGCAGAAGAAGCATGGAGTCAATACTTGAAAAACTCAAAGTCAATCAAACCTGAACAGGCTTTGAATCTAAAATACCAGTTAGCAACAGGCTTTCAGCAAGAGAAAAACTACAAAAAAGCTGAAAGATGGTTTGCGCGCATTTTAACAATGCATCCAGACTCAAAACTGGCTGTTGTGTCTGCTTTTTTACGCGCAGAAATGGCATATGCAGTTTCAGTACAAGAAACAAAAACTGAATCATTGGACTCAAAGGCAGTAAGTATACTGATTAAGCACTACAAACTATATTTAAATAAGAATGATAATAAGTATCAGGCACTTGTCTATTACAGGATTGGTGTGTTGCAGCAACCGCACAGACCAAATGAAGCCATTCATGCTTTTCAAAAATATTTAAGCACAAAAGACAAAACTTATGCAGCTGAAGTTCATTATCGCTTAGGTTATTTGTTTTTTAACACCAAACAGCAGCAAAAGGCTATTCAGATCTTCGAAAAGTATCTCCGTACCAAAGATAAAACTTACACCAACGAAGTCCTTTACCAGCTAGGATTTCTCTACATTGAGTCAAAACGGCCAAAAAAGGCTATTCAGATCTTTGAAAATTATCTCAGTACAAAAGACAAAACTTATGTGGGAGAAGTACTTTACCAGTTAGGGTTCCTCTACATTGAAGCCAAGCAACAAAAAAAGGCTGTTCAGATCTTTGAAAATTATCTCAGTACAAAAGACAAAACTTATGTGGTAGAAGTACTTTACCAGTTAGGGTTCCTTTACATTGAAGCAAAACAACAAAAAAAGGCTGTCCAGATCTTTGAAAATTATCTCAGTACAAAAGACAAAACTTATGTGGGAGAAGTGCTTTACCAGTTAGGGTTCCTCTA
>LSNO01000108.1 GCA_002082305.1 SAR324 cluster bacterium SAR324-CTD7B | reverse complement strand
GACAAAAACTGGTCCTCAGAATCTACTCAAATAATTTTCGATACAATCCTAGAAAATTTTAACCCAAATCGTATTATGTGGGGTAGCAATTTCCCTGTTGAACGATTGATGAAGCCTTACAGCTTTTGTGTCAAACAACTTTTAAAGTGGCTCACTCCGCTTTCGACTAAAGATAAAAATAGTATAGCCTCAGAAACAGCATTAAATTACTACCATATCGGTGAAAATTCTGAGCTTTAAACTATCGAATTTGTGCGGAATCCTGAATTGCTTTTTTGAGTATCTCAAAATCAAAGTCTTGTCTTTTACAAGCATCTAGTATGATCTTTTCTTTACGAATCATGAGATCGATCGCTGTCGGAAGTTCTTCCGCAAGTTCTGCTGGTATGACTACGGAGCCATGTCGGTCTGCATGGATCAGATCATTGTGCTGAACATTCATTCCAAAAATGTTTACAGGTATGCCTGTTTCTTCTATGCGCACATAAGCGTGGGCTGGTCCAATTTTACCTGCCAGCACTTGAAATCCTGCTGAAAGGACATCAAGGTCCCGAACCGAGCCATTGGTAACCACACCAATAACCCCAAGTGCATTATGAATGTTTGAATTAACCTCTCCCCAGAAAGCCCCAAATCCCGGACTTTCATCAACATCCTGGATAACGCTGATGAATGGTGCTGTTCCGGAAGATACATATTCGTAATAAGCTAAACTTCGGTCACGTTTTGTATTTGGATCTACTTCAGAAGATGCACTGATTGTTGCTGTTCGGGCATAACCCACAATCGGAGGTAGAGTGGTATCCACACAAATCATCTGTTCAGTTGTAAAACAGCTGGTACGGAATTTAGAATCGAGGAGTTCAAGCGAATTCACGATTGTAGGTGTGTCATATTTCCTGAAAGTATTAAGCAGGCTTTCCGGGATTTGTTTCATCGGCAATCATTTTTTAGAGTTTAAGTAATTTGACTTGTTGGGATTATACTGCGGTCCAGCCTCCATCAACCTTGATGGTAGAACCGGTCACCATTTTACTCATGTCAGAGGCAAGAAACAAAACCGCGTCTGCCACATCCTCTGTCTGTCCAACGTGTCCAAGCGGGATTCGACTTAAAATATAATCTTTGAACTCATTTTCTTCCATAAAGGGCCTTGTCAAATCCGTCTCAATGAAAGTTGGGCATACCGTGTTCACCCTGATTCCATTTTCTGCCAAATCCAAAGCCATGCTTTTACAAAAACCTTCCATTGCATGTTTGGATGCGCAGTAGACAGTTCTGTTTCGTCCTCCAACGATGCCCATCTGACTTGAGATGTGGATTATGGATCCTTTGATTCCTGATTCAACCATACCTCTTGCCACAACCTGGGCAACAAAAAAGGCTGATTTGACATTAAGGTCCATGACTTTGTCGAACCTCTCTTCAGTGACTTCACAGAAGTGTTCCGGAATGTTGTTGCCTGCGTTGTTGACAAGAATGTTAAAAGGACCTAACTTTTTCAAATTATTAACAGCTTCCATTGAGCAAATATCGGCCGCATGAACTGAGGCTTTTCCTCCGGACTTAATGATTTCATCCCTGACCTGTTCCAGCTGTTTTTCTGTCCTGGCAGTCAGCACAACTTCCGCGCCCGCAGCGGCCAGGGTTTTGGCACAAGCTTCACCGATACCTCTGCCTGCGCCTGTAACCAGAGCCCGCTGTCCCCGTAAATCGTAAACTTTTGCGGCTGTCACGCAGCTTCTCCACTATATCGTCTAACCCTGAGATCTGCCTGTTCCTGGTGTCCGGCAAATCCTTCAAGCTTGCATAATCTTGAACAGTATTCTCCCACCTTTACACTGGCTTCGTTGTTGAGAATTTTCTGGTAGGTGCATGTTTTGAGAAATTTCCCAACCCAGAGACCTCCGGTGTATCGTGCGGCTTTTAATGTAGGCAAAGTATGGTTTGTACCTATGACCTTGTCTCCATATGAAACATTGGTACGAGGTCCAAGGAAAAGTGCGCCGTAATTTATCATGTTTTCCAGAAACCAGTCATCTTTTTTGGTCATTACCTGAACATGTTCGAAGGCGAGCTCATTTGCAATCTCAAGCATTTCATCATAAGAGTCTGCTACAATAATCTGTCCGTAGTTTTTCCATGCGGGCGCTGCAGTGTCACGCGTTGAAAGATTTTTCATCTGTTTCTTTACTTCCTCCAATGTCTGCCTGGCAAGATTCATGGAATTTGTTAAAAGGACAGCAGGAGAAGTCGGACCGTGTTCGGCCTGGCCCAGCAGGTCTGTAGCGCACATTTCTCCGTCAACTGTTTCATCTGCTATGACAAGAGTTTCGGTTGGTCCGGCAAAAAGATCAATACCGACTCGTCCATAAAGCTGCCTCTTAGCTTCTGCTACATAGGCATTGCCCGGACCAACGAGCATGTCCACAGCAGGTATGGATTCAGTTCCTAATGCCATGGCCGCGACTGCCTGGACACCTCCGATCACGAAAATATCGTCTGCTCCTCCAAGATGCTGAGCTGCAACGATGGCATCAGATGGGCGTCCCTCATAAGGGGGAGCGCAGGTAATGATTTCCTTCACGCCTGCAACTTTTGCAGTTACAACTGACATGTGAGCAGAGGCTACCATTGGGAACTTACCTCCTGGTACATAACTCCCCACACGGTTGGTGGGAATATTCCTGTGACCAAGAATCACTCCCGGAAGCGTTTCCTCTTCAACGTCTTTCATGGAATCCCGCTGAATCTGGGCGAAGTTCCTGATCTGCTCCTGTGCAAAGCAGATGTCACCAATTGTTTGTGCATCAAGTCTATCAATACAGGATTGGATTTCTTTTTCAGAAAGCCGGAATTCATCCGGTGACCAGTTGTCAAAACGTTTCGAAAGTTCCCTGACGGCTGTGTCTCCTCGTTTGTCAATATCCTCAAGCAATTTTTCTACAGTATCACGTATTTGTTTCTGGGCTTCGTCCCGTTGTTCTTCTGAAATTGCTTCCTTTATCCAGGTTGCCATAATTCTCCTTATTTTATTGAATGATTTTTGTACTTAATTTTTAACCGGTTTATCGATGTCTTAACTCATGGAATAGCTGCTGATTTGCATCCAAAGTGAGATCTCGTCTATCGCATGATATTCCCTGACTAC
>LSNO01000107.1 GCA_002082305.1 SAR324 cluster bacterium SAR324-CTD7B | reverse complement strand
CTTTTACTCGATGTAAGTCATGAACTTCGCTCGCCGTTGACACGGATGAAAGTTGCTTTGGAATTTATTCCGGAAGATGCTTCGCGTGAAAGTTTGCTCGATGATGTTCAGGAAATGGAGCAAATGGTGACCGAAATTTTGGAAACTGCCCGCTTAAAAAGTGAATATGGTCAGTTGAATTTACAAAAAACAGATTTGGTAAAGTTGATTCAGGATATTTGTATTACTTTTGAAGGACAAACTCCTGGGATTCGCTTTGAGAATGCCCCGGAAACGTGTCAAACTTTCGCAGATGCAGAACAAATCGAAACAGTACTGAAAAATCTACTGGCCAATGCACTCAAATATTCTCCTGCGGAAAATGCTCCGGTTGAAATTCGTTTGAAAAAGAGTGATGCAGGAACGCTCATTGAAATTCAGGATCACGGCCCCGGTATTCAGGATGAGGAGTTGGATTTGATTTTTGAACCATTTTATCGCACTGACAAGTCACGCAACAATAAAACCGGCGGCTACGGGTTGGGCTTGAGTTTGTGCAAAACAATCATTGAAGCACACGGAGGTACAATCGATGTTCAGAGCAATACGGGAAAAGGGGCAATGTTTTCTTTGCATTTACCCAAATCTCCTTCAACTATTTGACTGAAACGAATACATGTGGAAAAAATTATTTAATTTAAAATTCTGGCTCCCTGTTTTGGTACTTGGATTAGGTGCAGGAGTTACTGTAGCCTTGCTGAAAAATAAGCCGAAAGCGCGCAAAAAACCAAATTTTCAACGGGGAACTTTGGTGGAGGTGATGGAGGCAACATTGAGCAATCCACAAATTGAGGTAAGAACTCATGGACGCGTTCGTGCTGCAAAAAAAGTAATCTTGAGCGCACGTATTGGTGGAGAAGTAATTTGGATTGGTCCAAAAATGAACGAAGGCAGTTTTTTCAAAAAAGGCGATCCGCTTTTGAGCATTGGCATCCGGCAGTCGCAATCGCGTTTGAAGGCACCTTTCAACGGAGTAGTGCAGTCAAAAAATGTGGATTTGGGGCAATATGTTAATCCCGGAACGCAATTGGCGGTTTTGTTGGGCAGTGATCAGGCTGAGGTCGTGATCGATTTGCCGATGGGTCGCATGGATTGGCTGCCTCAATCCTCCACATCACTTGACGGCGAAAATCAATTTCAATTTCCTGCAACTGTTTCTTTAGCCGGAATGATTTCTGCGTCCGTTTGGAATGCGAAGGTGAAACGGCATTTGCTGGAACTGACACCGCGCGGGATGATGGTGCAATTGATAGCTGAAGTGGAGGACCCCTTTCGCCTGAAACGCAAGTCACAGGTGAAGTCGAAAAACAAACGAACTTCTGAAAACACGCTAATTAATACTGTGGGAACAGCGAATTCGGAAAGTCCGCCGACTCCCCAAACCTCGAATATGCCTCTTTTTGTGGGAGCTTTTGTCGATGTGACCATTCCCGGAAGACAACTGGAAAATGTGGTCAACATTCCGGCACAAGCATTGCGGGATCAGGACACAGTTTGGATTGCCTTGGAGGGCGAGTTGGAGGTTCGGCGAGTGAAAATCGCACATCTTGATCAAGACAATATTTATCTTTCTGGTGGCGTAAAGCCGGGAGAACAGATTATCATTTCTCCCATCAAAGGTGCTGCAAATGGGCTGAAAATCCGCATTGCCGGGAAAGAAAAAATCAGGAAAAAGGGGGACGGAAGAAGGATGCAGCTTTCAGGAGAAAGGAAAAGGCGAAGGAAACGAGGAGATGGAAAAGATGAACAAGGGGATGGAAAATGGCAACAACGAGAGAATAACCAAAGAAAACAAAATTCTGAATCACATAAGGAGGAGTCATGATTCGTTGGATGGCAGAACATAAAGTCGCGGCAAATTTGCTGATGGTCATTATTTTAGTGGCCGGAGTAATGGGTGTTTCTAATATCAAACAGGAAGTGTTTCCTGAGTTTGATCTCGATTTTATTATTGTAGCTGTTCCGTATTCTGGTGCAACTCCTGATGAAATTGAGGAATCAATATTGTTGCCGATTGAAGATGCGGTTTCCGGAATAACTGGAATCAAAAAAATTACCGGAACTGCTAAAGAAAGCATGGGCAGTTTCCGGATTGAACTGCAAAAAGGAGCGGACAAACAAAGTGTGTTTGACGATGTGGAATCGGCGGTTACTCGCTTGACGACTCTTCCTGAAGAGGCCGATGATGCTCAGGTGCAGTTACCTCGAAGGCGGAGAGAAGTTTTGAATATCGCACTTTATGGAGATGCACCGGCGCGGTCCTTGATTGAGTTGGCTCAAATGGCTCGGGACACTTTGTTGACGCATCCGGACATCACGCAAGTCGATGTGGAACAGCCGAGGGGTTTTGAAATGACACTCGAAATTTCAAAATCTGCCTTGCAGCAACATGCTCTCACGCTGAATCAAATTTCCGGAATCATCCGCCAGGCAACTCTTGATATGCCCGGAGGAAAAATCCAAACGGTCGGAGGTGATCTGCTCATTCGCACCAAAGAGCGTCGTTACACGGCGGCGGAATATGCGGAAATTCCGCTGCTAACAACCGATCAGGGCATTTTGCGCTTGGGTGACATTGCCCACATTTCAGATGGTTTTGAGGAGTCAGATCTTCGTTCACGATACAACGGAAAACCGTCGGAACGAATCTTGGTTTACCGTGTCGGCGAGCAAACTCCAACCGATGTTTCAAAAGCCGTTCATGAAAAAATGGAAGAAATAAAAAGTCAATTGCCATCTAGTGTACGAACACAAATTGTGAGAGATT
The DNA here is from genome assembly GCA_002082305.1 of SAR324 cluster bacterium SAR324-CTD7B. GTDB lineage: Bacteria > SAR324 > SAR324 > SAR324 > NAC60-12 > Arctic96AD-7. The sequence goes on along the minus strand of LSNO01000107.1, from coordinate 5,125 downwards.
CATCCATCATTTTGGAAGATCGCATCAATTTATTGATGAAAAATTTATGGTTGGGACTGGGTTTGGTCTTTCTGACATTGTCACTTTTTTTAAGAGTGGATTTGTCTTTTTGGATTATGATGGGCATTCCCATCAGTTTTGCCGGTGCCATGATTTCGATGCCGATCACCGATTCCAGCATCAACATGATTTCGCTTTTCGCCTTTATTTTGGTTTTGGGAATTGTGGTGGATGATGCCATTGTGGTCGGCGAAAATATCTATGCGCATCAGGAAATGAAAAAATCGCCATTGGATGCTGCTGTGGACGGCGCAACTGAAATCGGCCCGCCGGTTTTAATCACAATCCTGACCACCATTGCAGCTTTCATTCCGATCTATTTTATTCCGGGCATCACCGGAAATATTTTCCAAAATATTCCAAATGTTTTGATTGTGGTTTTGCTCTTTTCTTTGCTGGAAGCCATGTTTATTCTTCCCGGACATCTCTCACACATCAATCGGGTGATGGCTTGGATACTTGCGCCGCTTGGGAAAATTCTGGAAACGCCGCGACATTATTTCAGTTCCGCGCTTTTTTGGTTTTCCAACAAACCATACCGGAAAATTTTGGAAAAGGGTATTGCTTACCGTTACACTATTTTTGCGCTCGGTCTTTTCTTTATATTGCTTTGCGCCGGATTGGTGGCAGGCGGACACATGAAATTTACTTTTTTTCCAAAAATAGATCGCGATAACATTGCAGTCACCGCACGAATGCCTTTTGGTACTCCGGCCTCGGTCAGTCGTGAAGTTGAAGAAAAAATGTTGCGCAGCGCAGAAAAGTTGCTCCGTGAATATGAAGCTGAAACCGGACAACCTGTTCATGATGGAATTTACAGTACAGTCGGAAGGGGCGGTGCTAACAAAACTTCGGTACGAGTTTATCTGAAACCTCTCAATGAACGAAAATTTGCGGCAGTCGAATTTTCAAGAAGATGGCGCAAAGAAATGGGCGAAGTTGCCGGAATTGAAGCACTCAACATCCGTGCGCGGCATTCGATGGGTTCAAATTACGATATTGATCTGCAACTCAGTCACCCCGATACAAATAAACTTTTGGTCATCGTCGAGCAATTTAAAGAAAAATTGGGTGAATATCCCGGAGTCAGTAACATCGAAGACAGCACCGAAGACGGAAAACGTGAAGTGCAATTGCGTCTCAGTCCGGCTGGACGAACTTTGGGTTTAAGTACACAAGAATTGACTCAGCAAATTCGAGCTGCTTTTCAAGGCGTTGAAGTTTTTAAATTGTTGCGAGATAGCGATGAAGTGAGCGTGAAACTACGCTTACCGTTCGAGGAACGCCGATATTTGAGGGATTTGGAGGATTTGGTAATCTTGTCTCCAACCGGAAAACTATTGCCTTTGAGGCAAGTGGCTGAGTTAAAATACGGTCAATCTTACAGTGCCATCCGGAGAATCGACGGACGGCGAATTGTGAGCGTAAGGGCGTTGGTGGATTCCGGAGTGGGTAACACAGGAGAAATCCAACGCTCCATCAAACAAGAACTTTTGCTGAAAATTAAAAGTCAAAATCCGCAATTGCAATATTCATTTGAAGGCGCACACCGTGCGCAAACCAACACAATGGACGGTGTAAAACAAGGCGGTATTGTGGCCTTGCTCTTGATTTACAGCTTGTTGGCGTTGCAGTTCCGGAGCTATTTCCAACCTGTTATCATCATGACTGCAATTCCGTTTGGAATGGTTGGAGCACTTCTAGGACATTTGCTGATGGGTTACAGTTTGAGTGTCATCAGCGTTTTGGGAATTGTCGCATTGACCGGAATTGTGGTCAACGATTCACTGATTTTAGTGGATTTCATCAACCGTTCCCGCGAGAGAGGAACTCCAATTCGACAAGCAATTGTTGAAGCCGGAGTGCGCCGTTTCCGGCCAATTATATTGACCACACTTACCACCTTTTTCGGTTTGCTCCCAATGCTTTTTGAGCAATCCTTACAAGCAAGATTCTTAATTCCAATGGCGATTAGTTTAGCGTTTGGCGTGTTGTTTTCAACTTTTGTGATCCTCGTTTTGATTCCGGTGCTTTACATGATTTTGGAAGATTTTAAGGGACTGGTAAGTAGAAAACCTAAAAAAGTAGAAGTGGAGACGGAAGTGGTTTGAGCAGCGATTATTTTGTTTTAGCTCTGTTTACATCAGATATCAAATAATAGGAAAAATCATGACTGAGTAAAAAATAAATAATTCCGAATGGGAAAAAGTGGAAAACTGGACTTCCGGAAAATGGGGTGTAATTTATTTCAGTCACGCTGATACCAGAACTTGGGTTCCCAAAAAGATTACTAAAATGTGATGGACACTTAACTTAGCAAAACCAGCAGGAGCCGCTTGGTTGACCGGTTTATTTATTGTAATACCTTTGTTCAGCGTGGCTGTGGTTTTATTTGCCATAAATTTTTTGTCAAAGTGAAAAAATGTGGGATAGCACCCATCTTTCTTTTCCCACTCTGGAGCAAGTGAACGAGAAAATTATTTCATTTCAATCCATCATAAGAAAAAGGAATTACAAAATGATCCGGCAATGTTGAGTGAGATCAAGATACTGATTGAGAAAAGCTTCAGCTTACTTCAAGTTAATGAGGGCCTGATTTAGCTCAGGGTGGAGGAACTTGTAGCCGCTTTCCATAAGTTTTGAGGGATAAACACGGTTACTGGAGAGCAGCAGTTCATTTGCCATTTCACCCAATGCAATGCGCGCGGCAAATGCCGGTAACGGAAATATTGTGGGACGACTCAAAACCTGGCCTAAAGATTTGGTGAACTTACGGTTGTTGAGGGCATTCGGTGTGACAAAATTTACTGGACCCTGTAATGAGTCGTTTGTCATAACATATTGAATCATTGCCACGGCATCATCAATACTGACCCAACTCATATATTGCTCCCCGCTGCCGAAAACACCGCCGAGCCCCAATTTGAACGGCAGCAGCATCTTTTTCAGGGCTCCCCCTTTTTTACTCAGGACAGTACCAAAGCGCACTTTTATTACTCTAATTCCTGCTTCAACAGCAACTTTTAAGGCATCTTCCCACTGTACACAAACATTTGCCAGGAAACCGTTTCCGGCCTTGCTGTCTTCATCAACAATTTCTGCTCCTCTGTCACCATAGAAACCAACTGCTGACGCAGAAATAATTACCCGAGGTTTCTGATTAGAGTTGGCAAAATACTCAGCCAAAAGTTTTGTTCCTTTGACCCGGCTGTTCAGGATACGGTTTTTCTTTGTTTTACTCCAACGACCGTCTGCAATGTTTTCACCTGCCAAATGAACGACTGCATAGATTTCCCCAACCCGGGCTAAATCCTTTAAACAATTTTCCGGATCCCAAACAGGTGAGTCCGGGTCATTATTCTGGCGCTGCAAACGGATCGCAGAATGACCTCCGGCAGTCAGGGACTTTGACAATGCAGTTCCGATTAATCCGGATGATCCTGTGATAAGTACTTTCATCAGAACCGGGCCAGTGTCAAATGGATTCAGCGAATTTGGGCAGTCCCCAATATTCTGGATCAAAGTCTTTCAGCGAAGAAATTATTTGAGATGCATTTTTGTAGTGACAATGATCCATATTGGGATCAGGTACAACAACCACGGACATTCCTGCCGCCAATGCGGCTTCGGTTCCGGTAGGCGCGTCTTCAAAAACCAGACATTCCGCAGGATCAACCCCAAGTCGTTTTGCTGCAAGCAGGAAGATATCAGGAGCAGGCTTACCTTCTTTCAATTCAGGGTCATCTCCCCTGACAATTTGCGTGAATTGCGAAAACCATTTTTTATGTTTTTCAAATTTTGCTTCAAACATGGGCGACGAGGAACTGGTGGCAAGGGCTTGTGGAATCCCCAAGTCGAAAAAATGAGTCGTCATCTCTTTTGCACCGGGTAAGGCTGCGGTGTCTTTAAATTTTTCCAGTAAGACGTTTTTCCTTGAATCAAGGTAATCTTGTGGAGTAATTGGCAAATCCAGACTCTCTACTATAATTTCAGCGGCCTGTACCGCTCGGCGGCCAATAATCTTTTCCTTAACGGACCAATCGAAAACCTTTCCGTATTCACCTACAATTTGCTGGGTGACTTCGGTGTATATGCCTTCTGTATCCAAGAGGAGACCGTCCATATCATATATCAAACAGGAAATATTCGGAGACATTGTTTTATGTTTAAAATGTAAGTGATGAAATTGAGAAAGGCAGATTTACATAAGAGAGTCTTAACTCTGCAGGAACGAAATTTTTCGAGTCATCCCGAACGAATGTGAGGGATCTTGCACGATATCAGTATTTTATCAGATCTCTTCCTTCGGTCGAAAAGACAAGCTGTAGTCAATAATATTAGTATCTTACGAGAACTCGTGACTCACGAGGTCTTAAGTGCTGTTATTAAAAAAGTTCCGGTACATATTTTAGCAAATCGACAGTGTATTTTTCCCCGTTACTCAATTTGTAGCTGACAGAATTTTCATCTTCCCAAACCAGTTTCAGGCGATAATTTACGTCCTGAATTAGGAGATTTTCAATACTTTTAGAATCGCCAAGTTTTCGATTAATAACATGAAGCCTGAAGGTGTAAAGCCTGGTTTTTATTTCCTGTCCGCTTGCATTGAGACGTATGACTTCTTTTGAGTCGGCTATATGATAAAATATAACATGAGTTGCAGCAGAAGTTACTCCGGATCCGGTCCGGAGGTAAGGTAATATGGGTTGAATATTATTCTGAAATATTCTAAAAATTCTTTTAAGTCCGGTAATGTTGTTTGAATACTGGTAAAATTCCGGGTCAATCTGCCAAAAACGTGCGTCTCTGTCTGCCTCAGCTTTTACAATGTTAAGCCCCAAAACTCCATTTTGATCTCGAAAGAGGTATACGTGGCTTTCAGTACTTTTAATGTTAACAATTTTAAGAATCACACGTTGGGAATGTGAGTCTAAAAGCTTCTTCTCGAGATAAATCCCGTTACCCATCCTGTTCTCAGGAAAGATTTGATATGGTGAAAGATCTATTACTCCCCTGTGAGTAGAATCTCTTAAATAACTTTCAACGGCCCAAATTCCATTTGGGG
>LSNO01000106.1 GCA_002082305.1 SAR324 cluster bacterium SAR324-CTD7B | reverse complement strand
AGTTGTGGAATTGAATTCACCAAAATCATTGAATACAAACCACTGGTAGACAAAGCACTGGAAGTTTCCAAATTCCCTCCTGAAAATATTGTGGTTTTGCAGCGTCCACAGGCTAAAGCAACTATGCAGTCCGGGCGGGATCACGATTGGAATGAACTGATGAGTCAAGCCTCTCCTGCTGATCCGGTTTCTCTGGATGCAACGGATCCGTTATATATTCTCTACACTTCCGGAACTACCGGTCTTCCCAAGGGGGTTGTACGTGACAATGGAGGACACGCGGTAGCCTTGAAATACAGTATGAAGGCTGTCTACAATACCGATCCCGGAGATGTTTACTGGGCAGGTTCAGATGTGGGCTGGGTAGTTGGACATTCATATATTGTTTATGCCCCGCTGCTTCATGGCTGCACTACCATCGTTTATGAGGGAAAGCCAGTACGTACTCCAGACGCCGGTGCATTCTGGCGAATGATTGCTGAACATAAAATAAATACATTTTTCACTGCTCCTACCGCTTTTCGTGCCGTAAAAAAAGAAGACCCTGAAGCTAAACTATTAAAGCAGTATGACATCAGTTCTCTGCGTACACTTTTCCTTGCAGGTGAAAGGTTGGATCCGCCTACTTATGAATGGCTGACTGAAATTTTGAAGGAAGCTCCACAACCTGGTATTCCAGTGGTTGACCATTGGTGGCAAACCGAAACCGGTTGGGCGATTTGTTCAAATCCAATGGGTATAGAACCACAGCCTGTGAAAAACGGCTCGCCGACTTTTCCGATGCCCGGCTACAATGTGCAGGTGCTGGACGAAGTAGGTGAGATTTGCAAACCCGGAGAAACAGGAAATATTGTAATTCACCTGCCATTGCCGCCAAGTTGTCTGCCAACATTGTGGAATGATGATGAACGCTTTAAACAATCTTACTTGTCTCAGTATCCCGGATATTATCTGACCGGTGACGAAGGAATCAAGGACGAGGACGGCTACATTTTTGTAATGGGACGCACAGATGATGTAATCAATGTTGCCGGACACCGCCTTTCAACCGGAGAAATGGAGGAGTTGATTGCGGGACATCCGGCCGTTGCTGAATGTGCTGTCACTGGAATTGATGATGAATTACGCGGGCAAGTTCCAGTTGGGTTTGTTGTACTCAAAGATGGAATAGATATATCTCAGGATCAAATGCAGGAAGAACTGATAGCAATCATTCGTAGAGAAATTGGTGCTGTTGCCTACTTTCGACAATCCGGTATCGTCAAGCGCTTGCCTAAAACCCGTTCCGGAAAAATCCTGCGCAAAACTATCCGGCGACTGGCAATTGAAACTGAGGTTTTAGTTCCTCCGACAATCGATGATCCTAAAATTCTTGATGAAATTCGTGAAGTAATGCAGGAACGTGGAATTGGCCGGTACGCCACATCTTGACCTCAATTTAGCGTCGGTTTAATGCAACCGAAGTTTTTTCCCTTCCTTCACTTGAGTGCAGATGATCCAGCAAAAAACGCTATATATTTTCCTTGCAAAACGGACTGTATGGTTTTGGTTTGCAGGAAAACGGAGCTGCCTCAAACCTGTATCAAAGCCTCTTAATTCAGAAAATATCTTGGAGCATTGCCGTAAATGGAGTTCTTCGAGGATAATTTTGTTTCTTGAATTCCCATGGGTACTCACTCATTTTGATATCACAATTACGCTTTCATCGGAGGAGCTTGCATCCTTCGCCAAAATGCGTTTGAGCTTAGCAAATAAGACGGACACAGGAGAAAGAGGTGTCCAGGCAAAACAATCCCGCAACTCAGTCAGTGCGGAAAATCATGTCGGTGGTATTTATTATAAACAAGCTCAACCGGATCGTGTCGGTTTGCTTTGCGCAACTCTCTCGAAAGAATGTGTAAGATTAAAGAAAATGTTGAGCCTGGAGTCCGGAGTATCTGTTGAGGTAGTTCCACTGGTTGTTGCCTGTCTGCCATTACTTTTAAAAAACCCGGAAAATAAATTAATCTTCAAAGGTCTGGAGCAGTCGTTTTTCCTGGAAAAAACGAATGATTACCTCACAAAATTTGTTGAACTGCCGGCCTTTGAAAATTTTCCTCTGGAACATTTTGTTTCAGACCAATTGCCGCTGGAAAAAACACCACAAACTTTTAGGCTGCTTCCTGAAGAAACGGTAAACACACTTTCTGAAAATGGAAGTGATACTAATGAAATAAACGAACAACAGGACGTTGATATCGTACAAAATGGAATCACTATGGAGTCCGTGTTGGCAGAGTGGAAAGGACTGGCACGTTCACCGCAAACCGGATTTTGGTGGGACTCATCCAGTAAATACCGACGACTGAAGCAGATAAAGTTATGGAAAAATTTGGCAGGTGCTTTGATTTTGACTGGAGTTGTCGCTTCAGCTTTGTTTTATTACCAACTGCAGCAGCAAAGAAAAAATTTGCAGCAGAATTTGTCCAGTCTGGAACTGAAGCTGGAAAATCTAATCCTGAATTCTCCGTTTATATTGTCTGCCGAGAGTGAAAAACACATTGAACAACTGGAAATACTTGCTAAGCAGTTAGTCCAGGAAGCTTTCTGGAAACAGCAAACTTTGCAAACACTTTTGTCATCAATTGAAGGTTCCTGGCTTGAAGGGTTCTATTTCAAAGATCACAATTTACGCTTGGAGTTACTGACATTAGAACCAGTCAATGCAGTTGATCTATTTATAAAATTATCCAAAATGTCTGAAACTGCACACGTACAATTAAAATCTCAACAGAAAAGCAGGATCAAAGGACATGAAGTAATACGCTTCACACTCGCTATTGAATTAGCACCACCTACAATCAAGCAAACTCTTAATCTCAACACCCAAAAATAATATGCAGCCTGGACCTAAAAACAGCATCACGGACGTATCTGGAATCAAAGTTGGACACGCACAAGACATGAAATTAATGAGCGGAACTACGGTTGTTATTCCGGATGAGCCTGCTGTGGCCGCAGTAGATTGCCGGGGAGGTGCTCCCGGAACTCGCGAAACAGATGCCCTGCATCCTGCAAACCTGGTTGAAGAGGTACATGCGGTTGTGCTCAGTGGAGGCTCCGCCATGGGATTGGATGCTGCAAGCGGAGTTGCGGCCTGGTTAAAATCAGCCGGCCGCGGATTCCCTGTTGCGACCGATGTCAGAGTACCCATAGTTCCGTCAGCAATTCTCTTTGATTTACTCAACGGTGGTGACAAATCCGAAATGGATGAGCACACTTATTTTGAGTTCGGGAAATCGGCAGTGGCCAGCGCGGACCTTGAATGCCCACTGGGCAATATCGGCGCGGGAACCGGAGCAAGTGCAGGAACACTCAAAGGTGGAATCGGCACTGCATCCTTGCAGCAAAAATCCGGAATCCTCACTGGAGGTCCCGGAAGCGGAAACGTCGGATTCACCGTGGGTGCACTCGCTGCAGCAAATCCGTTTGGCTCAGTGACACTTCCGGGACGAGCTGATTTTTGGGCCTGGCCCTTTGAACGTAACGGTGAATTTGGAGGGCGGGGTGCACCAAAATTCGAACCGGAAAGTGAGCAGAAAAAAATAAACGAACTCTCACTTGATTTCGATTTCGAAAGCCCTTTTCAGCAAACAGAAAAGTCTTCAGAAAAATCTGCTGCTGGAAGTGTTTCTATGAACACCACACTCTGTGTAGTAGCTACAGATGCAGCACTGACAAAAGCCCAGTCTCAACGGGTTGCCATCATGGCGCAAGACGGTTTCGCCCGGGCAATTCGTCCCGTACACACTCCTTTTGACGGAGATACAATTTTTGTTTTGGCAACAGGGAAAATTCCTCTTTCTGCCATGCCGCCTGTTGATATTGCGCGTATTGGTATGATGGCCGCAGACTGTGTGGCCCGTGCAATTTCACGTGGAGTTTATGCTGCAGAATCATTGGGTATATGGACCTCGTATCAGGATTCAATTAGAATTTAATTTAATTTGCTATTTTTTAGCTTTTTAGTGATGATACCCATTCTTCTTTTTTCAACACCTCCATGAGGAGGTTTATTAATTCACATCTTTGGAGAATATAATGAAATCAATTTTTAAAAAGTACGCAAAATTATTACTGATCAGTGGATCTGCACTGATCTTTTCCGGATCTGCATTTGCCGCAAAAACACATTTAACAATGGGGATGTCATTGGAACCGCCACATCTTGACCCCACAGCGGGAGCTGCAGCCGCAATTGACGAAGTGGTTTATGCCAATGTTTTTGAAGGTCTGACACGCATCAATCAAAATGCAGAAGTACTGCCGGCACTGGCCGACTCTTGGATTATTTCCTCAGACGGACTTACCTATACATTTAGTCTTCGCCGGGGAGTAAAATTCCATGACGGTGCTGCATTTGATTCCAGTGATGTCGTTTTTTCATTGGAGCGTGCAACTGCCGAAAACAGTACCAATGCCCAAAAAGCACTTTTTTCAGCGATTACTTCAGTTGAGGCGCAAGGCAAAAATATTGTGGTTGTTAAACTGAAAACTCCAACAGGTAACTTTTTGTTTAACATGGGTTGGGGCGATGCAGTAATTGTCGATTCAGCAAGTGCAGGTTCCAACAAAAGTAAACC
>LSNO01000105.1 GCA_002082305.1 SAR324 cluster bacterium SAR324-CTD7B | reverse complement strand
CGTGTCATTATCAGAAGCTGAAGGTGTCGCTGATATTTTTATGCAAGTTGTAAAATTATCTGAGGAGAGCTGAAAGCTTCCGGAACAGGTTGTGTTTTCTGTGTTTGTTGAAATTGTGCCAGTTGACATTGCTTCACTAAATTTCACAGCAATCGTTGTTGCGGGAGAATTATAGGTCGAATTGTCTTTTGGACTCACTGAAGATATCGTGGAAGAAGAGGTATCTGTACCTCCTTCAGTTTCAGTTGTATTAGCTCCCAATTTTTCATAATCACTTGCTTCTCCATATTCGCTTCTTTCGGAACAACTGCTCAGCAATAATACGAGTGTGACAAGAACTAAGGATAAAAACCGATTCATTTTGTTGGATGAAAACACTTGACCTCTTTCAGCTAATTTTCAGCACTGCTCATTTATTTTATCTAATCTAAATGCAGTATTCAAGCCCGTTGCAAGTACGATTATTTACATCCGGAAGACACCATATTCAGTTTTGTCAAGAGGTGCGTTAAATGAGGCAGAGAGAGCCAAACCGAGTACCATCCTGGTATCAGCCGGATCTATAATTCCATCGTCCCAAAGCCGAGCAGTCGCATAATATGGGTGTCCTTGAAATTCATATTGTTCACGTATGGGACGCTTAAAATCTTCCTCCTGTTGCACACTCCATTTTTTTCCTGCAGCCTCAATGTTTTCCCTTTTGACATTCGCCAAAACAGAAGCTGCCTGTTCTCCGCCCATAACAGAAATTCTGGCATTGGGCCATGTCCAGAGCATACGCGGACTAAAGGCCCGACCGCACATTCCATAATTACCAGCACCATGCGAACCCCCAATGATCACGGTAAATTTTGGAACTTTCGCACAGGAAACAGCCGTAACCATTTTTGCTCCATCTTTGGCAATTCCACCGTGTTCATATTCCTGACCAACCATGAAGCCGGTAATGTTTTGCAGGAAAATCAGCGGAATTCCGCGCTGATTGCACAACTCCACAAAATGCGCTCCCTTGAGTGCGGACTCAGAAAACAGGATCCCGTTGTTGGCCACTATTCCCACAGGATAACCGTGAATATGCGCAAATGCTGTCACTAGTGTTGTACCGTAGAGAGCCTTGAATTCATGAAAATCAGAAGCGTCAACCAGACGCGCAATCACTTCTCGAACCTCATAAAATTGCCGATTATCTGTGGGAATAATACCATGGAGTTCCTGCTGCTGATAAAGCGGATCAACTACTGGTTTTATCTTTACCGGCAATTCTTTTTTCCGATTCAGTCCAGCCACAATTTCTCTGGCAATGCTTAAGGCGTGTGTATCATTTTGGGCGAGATGATCCGTGACTCCGGAAATCCTGCTGTGAATATCTCCACCACCAAGTTCTTCGGCAGTTACAGATTGTCCGGTTGCAGCTTTAACAAGAGGAGGTCCGCCCAAAAAAATAGTTCCCTGGTCTTTGACGATCACATTTTCGTCACTCATCGCAGGAACGTATGCTCCTCCTGCTGTGCAGGAGCCCATTACGACTGCAATTTGAGAAATACCTCTGGCAGATAAATTTGCCTGGTTGTAGAAAATCCGGCCAAAATGTTCCTTGTCCGGAAAAACCTCATCCTGCCGTGGAAGAAACGCTCCTCCGGAATCAACCAGGTAAATACAGGGCAGATGATTTTCCAGCGCGATTTCCTGGGCCCGCAAATGTTTTTTTACCGTCAGCGGATAATATGTTCCGCCTTTAACAGTTGCATCATTTGCCACAACCATCACTTCAGTTCCGGAAACACGACCGATGCCTGTAATCATTCCTGCTGCAGGAACATCATCCTCATATACATCAAGTGCAGCCAGAGCAGAAAATTCTAAAAATGGACTGCCTGGGTCGAGTAACAAACGTACACGCTCCCTGGGCAAAAGCTTGCCGCGCCCGCTATGTTTTTTTCGTGCTTTTTCACTTCCACCCAAAGCAGATTTTTGGAGTTTCTCCTGGAGATCATCAACCAATTTACCCATGTTTTCAGTGTTATTATGAAAGTCAGCAGACTGAATATCTATTTTTGATTTGAAAGCAGGCATTGAAAGGTTCTATGATTCAGAATTAATGGTCACAGCTGATGAGAATGTGGGTCGTGGCTTGAAAAATGGTCCAGTTTGATCTAAGATAAAATTAACATCAATTGAATCAGCTGAGTGCTTTATGATGTGCTGTTTTGAAGTTTGATGGCATTTCTTGCTAAATGCAAGCCTTCAAAAAGATCACTGGCCACAATGTTGTTTGATTCAGTTTTTTGGATTAAGCATTCTGCAGCAAGGCCGTGAAGGTAGGCACCTGTTAAAGTTGCATTTAAAGGAGAAAGTCCCTGCGCAAGAAAACCTCCAATGAAACCACTTAAAACATCTCCAGATCCGGCAGTGGCCAGAGCTGAGTTTCCTGTGGGATTGATAAATATTTTTCCATCCGGGCTGCCGATTACGGTGTAAGCACCCTTAAGCAGCAGAACTACATTCCAATCCTGGGACAGTCGCCGAACTGTTGCAATCCTGTTATCCTGAATTTCTGTTACACTTTGTCCACAAAGTCTTGATAATTCACGCGGATGCGGAGTTATGACTGCGACACCAAGTCGTTCCTTCAGGGTTTCTTCATCCAAATTATTGAGGCCGTCGGCATCAATCAGCAGCGGACCTTCCAGGTGTTTTGTCAGTTGCTGCACAAATTTGGCGGTCCGGGAGTGAACGCCCAGTCCGCAGCCGAGTACGACAGCATCACGTACTGAAGCAAGTTGTTCTACAAAATCTGCATGTTCTTCCGTAAAAAATTCCGGTGCATTTTTAGGGCTGACAGTCATGATTTCCGGAGCCTGCCCTGGAAGATGATCACGAAGTTCGCTGGGAACACATGCTGTTACTAAACCAGCTCCGCTTTTAAGTGCACCTGAAGAAGCTAGACTTGCCGCACCTCCCATACCGGCAGATGCGCAGACAGTCAGCACGTGTCCGGAGGAACCCTTGTGCGCATCCGGAAAACGTACCGGAATTAAATCTCTGACGAATTCCTCTGTCAGCAAATATGTAAAGATCGAATTATATAAATTGGAAGAAACAGAATCGTCTTGATTTGAGGATATTTGTTCCGGCCAAATTTCCGGAATAGAAATATCAGCAATGTGGACATTTCCGGAAAACTTCACACCAGGATGCTGGAAACATCCCGGCTTGCCAGTTTGAAATGAAATAGTTTGCTGACATTCTGCGGCTACACCAAAAATCTGACTCTCATCGGTTGAAACACCGGATGGAATATCTACGGCAACTCGCAATGCTTTTTTGTTTGAGTTGAAAATTTCAATCCATTCCCGGTAAGCACCTTCAATCGCCTGCTCCATTCCGATACCAAAAATGGCATCAATGAGAACATCTGCTTCTTTAATCAGTCGGGCCGCATTTGTATCCGGAAAAGAAGCACTTTCTCCAAATTTTTCCCACAATGACTGGTTTTTCTGTGCATCTCTTTTTTTAGCCTGTCCGGCATCTACAACACTGACATCATACCCCCTGTTCGCTAACAGGCGGGCAATCGCAAATCCGTCGCCGCCGTTATTGCCTTTTCCGCAGCAAACTACAACTCCGGCTTCAGGGTCATTTTTCAATTTATTTTCTTCAACCCAGTCTGCAACACTGCGGGCGGCATTTTCCATTAAAACCGAACCAGAAATTCCTAAATCTTCAATTGCGTGCCGATCCATCTCTCGCATGGAAAGCGTGTCTGCAAGTCGAATCAAATTATTAGTATTTTGGTCCATCTGCTGTCAACGTTCTGACTGGTGTATCAATTGCTGAACAAAGGTTTTTGATTCCTGTCTTTTGTTGTTATTATGACTAAAGACTTTCTTGCGGGGATGTTTCTTGGGAGTGTTGCCACTATATTTGCCACGACTCACACTTTTGCGGATACAAAACGAAGTGTTAACTTGGATGTTACAAAATTTTTTTACAGCATTAGGGTTTTCATGAAAGGATTCCGGACGACCTTTTGAGTTTGTCGCAAATGATTTGCGACCTTCCTTACGGATGAATCTTTTTTTATAATTAATTGGAATAAACTCCATGTTTTGAAGCTGCCTGGATGTAATTCTTTCGTATTTTGTTTGAGGAGTCGGCTGAAACTGTTCCGGTTTTGGTGTTGATACTCTAACTTTTTCAAGAGAATAAGACGATTTGAGAAATTCTACTTTTCCATCAATAATTGACCAAACACGCTTGTTGGTCCTCCGGACTTGTTCTTCTTTGTAAGCGGAGGCATCTGGTGCACTGCTTAAAATGAGCGCAAATATTGCCAGCGAGATCAGTCTTGATAAGCGAAAATTTTCATAAACGAAAGACATTGTTCCGTTCTTCTCAGAGAGTGTTATACTTTGCGTATTGGAATATTGTTTTGACTGAGATATTCCTTAACTTCAGAAACAGTATATTTTCCATAATGAAATACGGATGCCGCCAAAACAGCATCGGCTTTTCCTATTGTGAGAGCATCACGGAAATGTTCAAAAGTTCCACCACCTCCTGATGCAATTACCGGTATATTGAGCTTTCCGCTGATTGCGGCAGTCAAATCAAGTTCAAAACCATCCTGGTGACCGTCTGCATCCATGCTAGTCAATAATATTTCACCAGCCCCTCTTGCTTCCATTTCACCGGCCCATGCCACTGCATCCAATCCGGTTGCAAGGCTTCCGCCGTGGCTGAAGACTTCCCATTTTGAGATTTTGTCTTTTGTATCTTGTTTTTGTGAGTTTTGATCACGTTTTCTTGCATCAATAGCCACAACGATACATTGTGAACCAAAACGCTTTGCGCCTTCAGAAATTAGGTTCGGATTCCGGATTGCGGAAGAATTTACTGAAACTTTATCTGCACCTGCGGTTACAAGTGAATGCATGTCTTCAAGTGAAGAGATTCCACCGCCAATTGTAAAAGGGATAAACAATTCACGTGCCAAGCGCGTCGCAAGTTCAATTGTTGTACCCCGATTTTCTTTGGAAGCGGTAATATCAAGAAAAACAAGTTCATCAGCAGACTGTTCATTATAACGCTGTGCCAACTCCAGCGGATCGCCTGCATCCCTCAATCCGACAAAGCTGGTACCCTTTACCACACGGCCGTCTTTTATATCGAGACACGGTATTATGCGGCGTGCTAACATTTGAATATTTCCTTTAAATCAAGTTTGCCTTCATAAATTGCTTTTCCGCTGATTACCTGATCAACACCGTCTGCTTCCAGAGTTTTAAGCAGTTCCAGATCTTCCATTGAAGAGACTCCACCGGATGCGACAATCTTTAATCCGGTACCACGGGCAAAATTACGCAGTGCCTCCATATTTGGTCCACTGAGCATTCCGTCACGCGCAATGTCGGTAAAAACTACTCTTTGTATACCAACCTTTTTCCAATGCAGGGCAAAATCTACATCGTAAATTTCTGTTCCTTCCTGCCAGCCTTCAATTGCAACTTTGCGGTTTCGGGCATCAATGCCCAGAATAATTTGCTCGCCGGAGTAATGTTTAATAATGTCTTCAAAAACATCTGGATTCTTAACAGCCATAGTTCCAATGATTACAGACGACACTCCCAACTTCAGCATTCGTTCTACATCATCTGCTGTACGCAAACCTCCTCCAAGTTGAACAGGAATTGAAATCGTTTTAAGTATAGAATGGATGCTGTCCAAGTTTGTACCTTGTCCCCTGAATGCTCCATCTAAATCAACCAGATGCAAACGCTTTGCACCAGCATCTTCAAATGAGCGGGCCATGGCTGCAGGATCATCCGAGTAGACTGTTTCTGCATCTGCTTCTCCCTGAAGCAGTCTAACACAGCGTCCGTTTTTTAAATCAATTGCGGGAATCAGCAGCATTTTTTGGTGTTGAATTTTGAGTTTTTGAGGTGAGCAGGTTATCTAAACAATAATTCATTTTTTTTCTGCTTCAACTTCAAGCCTAAGCATTTGAACATGGAGCCTGCCTTTTGAATCAACTGGTGTTCTTTCAATATATTTTGTAGAAACAGCATCGACGAATTTATCTCTTTTTTCTGCAGGTACTTGTTGAGTATATGGTAACCATGTAGTACGAATCCATCCTTCCAAGCCTGTCTTGCCTGCATGAGCCATATCTTTTGGAATAAGCTCTAACCGGTTTATTTTAAAGCCGGTTTTCAGAAGAATTGATTCATACTCATCTGTACCAGGAAAAAAGTATGGAAAGTCAAATTTTTCAAAGTATGACTGCCATTCAGGATCTGTCTGCATTCCGGAAAGTACGCTTATAATTTCAGCTGCGTTGCCTTTGCCTCCCAACTGCAGGAGGATCTTTCCTTTTTGCCTTAATCCTTTGAAAAATCCTTCAATGACGGGTTGTTGATTTTTTACCCAGTGCAGTGCAGCATTTGAAAAAATAAGATCAAAACATTCATGAAACAATAAGTTTCCGGCATCCATCTGCTGGAATGAAAGATTTGGGTAGTCCTTTGGCGGATATCGTTTTGATGCCAGTGCTATCATCGAAGAAGAGTTATCGATACCGACAATTGTTCCTTTCGAGACTAATCTGGATATTTCGGCGGTTACCTTTCCGTCACCGCAACCTATATCAAGCACATCCTCTGTTCCATGAAGTGATAATTTGTCTAAAAGTTCTCTGGCCCATTTTTGCTGAGCTAGAGAATGTTTCTCATAATCTTGTGCGTTCCATTGATATCTTTTCATATTTTATGTATTTCAAAAAATATCGAATATCCATTATCAGCTAACTACCACACGAGATCAAGCTGTACACGTAAAGCAAAGATCAAAACACAACAATCTCTGTGGCTTAAATATTGAATTCCAAAAATAGTCGTAGAAAGTGCATTAAACTAGTTCAGTGAATTATAAATAAACCAAATTGCACTAACACACATGATTAACTATGCAAGTAGCATCTAACACTACAACAGATAAACAAACTAGCCTGGAGCGGCAAGTCCAAAGTAAAGAGAGATCTACAACCGTTGGTTCTAAAGCTCAAGCAGTTACTTCCGACGGAAATAAAGTAGTAGCAAAAGGTGCTGAACGTAATGAGACTTCACAGTATTTAAAGGTACTCTCAAGAATAGAAAACTTGCTGATCCAGGAAAAACTTCCGGATGCTGCTATCGAGGGTTTTGTAGGAGCAATTAAAAAACAAATTGATTTAATGAGTGAGGCAGACCGGCAAATGCTGCTTATACTTCCTGAGGCGAAAACAATTGAATTGAAAAGTTTGGATAATCTTCCGGAAATGATCACGAACAATCTCAGGGATGAAAGCAAATCTCCAGCATTGCTCAAGTTGCTGCGGCAGCCAAAATTTGCAGTTTTTATGCGAACCGACAGCAAGCCTGCCCCAAAAACTTACACAGCACAGTCTGCTCAGACACCGACACCCGCTAAATTACCTACCTCAAAGCTTGTAGAAGGTTCTCCCAAAAAAGAAAAGCCAGTGCTTACTGCGGTCCCTGAAGCAGTTCAAAAGACAAGTTCAAAGAAAAATCTATCTGCACCGAATCCACCTGCACGGAATTCACCTGCACCGAATCCACCTGCACGGAATTCACCTGGACCGAATCCAGTTGCTTAAAGTAAAATATTGCAACTGCCTGTTTGAAGCTCCATTACTATTTAGTAAAATGCATGATAAATTTGCCCTTGAATTCTCCGCCTAACCTCATTTTCAAACCACCGACTGGAGTATAAATATTTCCTTTAATACGTGCATTACCTAAAACTTCTACCAGCTTACCAGCTTTTAGATCACCCTCAACCCAACCATCGACCTTGATCACAGGTGCTTGTATTTTCCCCATCACTCTTCCTCGAGTTCCAACTACGACAGAATGACTGCTTGAAACATTTCCAACAAAGGTGGCATCAATACGAAGACTATCATTGGTTTCGAGACTTCCATCCATTCGTACATCAGATCCCAAATAGCCTTTAACTAACTTCATTCTTAAACCTTTTTTTCAATATCTTATTACCTGCGTCTTTGCGTGATTGCAATGTGACCGTTGTTTTCCCTCTTAAACCGGTTTACTTTCCAAGCTTTATATCCGCATGAATGGTGCCTGTATTTTTATACAGCAAAGCATTTCGGGTGAGCCTGAAAACAGAGTTTACCAGCCCTTGCTGATTTAAGATCAAGGTAAACATTTTATGAATTAAATTTAACATATTTTGCTGGATAATGTTCAACTAAGCCACTTTTCAATACGCTCAGCTGCATCCGCCAATTTTGGAAACAGGTTTGGAAACATTTCCGGAGTGAGCTGATTTTCCTCTGGAAAATTCTTGAGCAACTGCGCTCCATCATAATCTACACTTGCTACACGGACTACTAAAAAGTCATTCGGCATATAAAAATCTGACCCCGGAAGCAATGCAACACCTGTCTCTTCCAATAGACGTCTGCTCAATTTTTCACTCGTAGTGATTCCGTGGGAACTAAGTTTTTCTTTAAAATTTTCAAAGTCAGGAAAGAGATAAAAAGCTCCTTGAGGTTTTGGACAATTCAAGCCAATTTCCGTGAATCGCTGATGTAAAAAATGACCTGCTGCACAATGAATATCACGGCAGCGCTCAACATGTTTCCTCACCGAATCATAATTTTCAAATCCCGAAAGTGCTCCGTACTGTACTGGGGCACTAACGCAACTGAAAGTTTCACTCACAAATGCAGATAATGGCGGTACTATTTTAGCTAATTCATCCGGAATCATCGCAAAACCAAGACGCCAACCTCCGGCAGAAAAGGCTTTTGAAACACCACTTGTTGTAATTGTTCCTTCAGGATAATATTTGGCAATTCCCTCAAAGGGTTGTTCACCAAAATTAGTCAGCGCATAAATTTCATCCGAAATTACAATTATTCCATGCTTCCGGCATACTTCAGCCAAATCCTTTAATTCCTCCGGAGTATGTACACTTCCTGTTGGATTGCTAGGATTATTAAGAATTAATAATTTTTGCGGAAAACTCAGACCGGAACATGTTTTTTCCAATTCTTCTGCCTGTAACCGATATCCGTTTTTCAGGTCAGTTGGAATTGGAATGAATGTTTTCGAGCGAATCTTTGCCTGCGGCCCATAACTGACCCAACTCGGAGCGGGAACCATGAGGGGGCCCTCCAATAAATAAACTAGTTGGAATATCAGTTCCTTACTTCCCGGGCCAATGAATATTTTTTCAAATGAGTAGTTATAGCCAAATTCACTTTTAAAAAATCCTGCAACTGCCTTCCTTAATTCCGGTAATCCATATCCGGAAATATATTGTTTGCGGTAAGCGTTTTCCTGTAAAGCAATTCGCATAGGTTCGGGTACCGGAAATGGTGATTCACCAAAACCCAAGTGACAGATGTTTTGCCCTTCACTGCGTAACTTTAAGGCAAGCTGGTTAATGAATAAAGTGGCAGATTCTTTTAAACTGCCGATTTGATTGTTAATAACTGGCTGCATTAGAGCATTAATAATTTTGGTTAAGTGAGTCAGTATAGATCAGTGTGAATCCAGGAGATCAAAAAGTATTCGACGAACCATAAATTGATTTTAATCCGGATTCTACTTATCCAAGATCCCGGTAATCAACGATGACGGATTCCCACAGTGAAGAAGCCAAAGTTGATGTGCCGCGCGTGTAACTCCCACATACAACAATTGTCGAGATCGTATGTCCGGTCCATATGTTGAAGCATCTGCATCCGCGATGATGACTGAGTCGAATTCCAGGCCCTTTGTCTGGGTGATATCTGTAACTTCAATACCAGGTGTGAATGTAAACTCTTGATCTCTGATTAAACGCAATTGAGAAAGATCTGTGCGCTGCAAACCATCAAACAGCTTCTCTGCAGATTCCTGAGTCCGTGTCAGCACGGCCACACTGGCCAGTGGTTCGCGAATAGACAGGTCTTTCAATGTGTCTGCAAGAAATGCCACCATTGCACCACGTTCCTTGAAACGGAAAACATCAACCGGAGCACCATGTCGTGTTGAGTACCAAACTGTATTTACGCTATGTTCGCCAATAACTTTTTTTGCAACTGTCATTATTTCATGAGTAGAACGGTAACCAATTTTTAAAGGAGCCAGGGCAGTCACATCTGGTTTTGAGCCATCGGGTAATGTCAAATGGCCCAGTGACTCTTCCCAGGTTTCATGTTTACGTCCAACCATAATGCGCTGATCCAAATCTCCTGCCAATGTAACACTGGGAAGATTTTCCGGAGTTAAACTGACTAATAGCTGAAACTCAAGTGAACCAAAATCCTGAGCCTCATCGAGCATCAAATGCGAATATTGGAGAGGCTTGCCGTTTTTACGATTCAAAGGTCCCAACAGCAGTTGATATAGTAAAAGCAAGAGAGTATCATCTTCTTCATCAAGCAAGGATTTTTCATCTGTGAAATTCAAATCTTCGTTAAAGAAGTCTTCCGTTTGTTCGGTCAACGAAACCAGATCTGACTCTACAATTTCTTTTGATTCCTGACGCTTTTGATATTGTCTGACTGCCCAAGACCAAACGCCGGTGAGTTGAGATTCATTAAATTCACCAGGTGCAAGCCTCTCAACTGTCTCAAATAACAATTCCCGGTTGACTAGACAATCATTCCAAATTTGAGTAGTTAATAAATGTGGGGATTCCATTAGCTCAGGGAATGCCTGTTCTAATGCATTTTGGAGTTGTTTTTCCATTCTGGCACTGGAAAGCTGTGGTACACCTTGAATTGTTTCTTCACCTTTTGACCAACCTGCCAAATTCTGCAGGCGTGGAATCAGAGCTGTATCAGACATTGCATCCCAAGCCTTGAGCAAAATTTCCAATCCCTCGACTTTGGCTAGTTTATCCTCAAACAGTTCGCGGAACTTTGTTGTCCGGTTTTGTATTTCTTCACGGTAGTATTTCAACCACAACGGATGACGCTTAAGTTCGATCACATCCATCGGAGTGTTTTCAGCATATTGAACCGGTAATTCGGGCAGCATGCGGATGCGCAGTCCGGACAACCATTTATGATAAGTACGTGGTCTTGCGCCATGAACGCCCAATGCAGGCAAGACCCTGGACATATAGTTTGCCAAAGCCGGTCCGAAAACAATCGGCAGGACAGTTTTTGGTTTAAAGTATTGAGGCTTTTTTGACATCAAATATGCCAGTCTATGAAGGGCAACGGTGGTTTTTCCAGAACCGGCACCTCCCTGTATCAGAACAATCCCGTATTCAGAATGTGTTATTACTTCGAATTGCTCAGGATCCACCAGCGCAGTAATTTGCCGCAGATGCTTGTCCACCCTGTAACCGGAAAAATTGAGGTCTGTTGTTTTTCCATTGCTGCTTGTATATTTATCAGGTGGTTGTAGTTCATCCAGGGTTTTGTCCTGGCCGGTTTCAAGCTGAGGTGTTTTATGACTGACCAGGTGCCATTTATTATGTTTAGTTGGCTCTGTAGATAAGTCTTCAAGTACACCTCCAGGCCAGTTTATTCGCATAAGAATGCCGTTCTCAATCAGCAGCATTCTTCTCGTTATCAACTCACCTTCCAATTCGCTTTCACCAATATCTTCAACGTATTCATCGCCTTCATGATAGCGGTAAAAAATCTGACTAATTGGGGCGTTTTTCCAATCAACAATTGGACAGGGTAAGTGTGTGGAAAAGCAATTCTGATTTCCTATCAGCAAATCCCGTTCTCGTTTGTTTTCACGCAAACGGATATGTGCAAAATATGGAACATCCTGGTTAAAGCCAAAAGCAGCATTGTGTGAATCCTGTTGACTGTGAAGTAATACCATCCTTTCCATTTGCGCCATAACCGCAGGCACATCTTCGGGCAAAGTATCTGTAAGGGAATCCCGCAACTCAATGATATTATCCAAATGCAGGTTACTTATATTCCTTTCTTTATCTTCAGCAGCAAACATAAGCAGCCCTTGTTTTACAAGGAGCAGAAGTTGTTGTTCTTCCTCCAAAACCTTTGCTTGCTCCGGGGATAAATTCTTATTTTTTTTCATTTTTTCCACTACTCGCTTACTCTCAGAATTTTGGCGCCCAGAGCATTAAGCCGTTTGTCAATTGTTTCATATCCACGGTCAATCTGGTCAATATTATGAATTTCCGTAATGCCTTTTGCACCAAGTGCTGCAATCAATAAAGCCATTCCTGCCCGAATATCCGGAGAAGAAACCCTTGCCCCTTTGAGTGGCGTAGGTCCTGAAACAACTGCTCGATGCGGATCACACAGAATAATTTGTGCTCCCATTTCTATCAGCTTGTCTACCCAAAACAAACGGCTTTCAAACATTTTTTCAAAAATCAAAACCGCACCGGAACATTGTGTGGCAACTACTGTCATAATACTGGTTAAATCTGCTGGAAACCCCGGCCAGGGTGCATCATCAATTTTTGGGATTCCTCCACTTAGATCCTTCCTGACGATGAGTTTTTGTTTTTTTGGTATAAGCAAATCGTCGCCTTCAACCTGAATTTCTACTCCCAGTTTTTCAAACATTAGTTGAGTCATACGTAAATATTGCACTCCGGCATTCCTGATGCGCAATTCACTTCCAGTAACAGCGGCCAATCCAATGAAAGAACCAACTTCAGTGTGATCCGGCTGAATCGTGTACTCTCCTCCACTCAATCCGGACACGCCTTCAATGACCAGTAAATTACTTCCTATACCTTCAATATTTGCTCCCAGCAACTTCAGGAAATGACACAGTCCCTGAACATGTGGTTCACAAGCCGCATTGTAAATATTTGTTTTTCCCTGTGCTGTAACTGCAGCCATGACCGCATTTTCTGTAGCCATGACGCTGGCCTCATCAAGATAAATTTGTGTTCCTTTTAAACCAGAGGTCTGCATCTGATAAAACCCATTTTCATTTAGATCAATTCTGGCACCAAGCTTTTCCAGTGCCGAAAGATGGGTTTGCACAGGTCGTAAACCAATTCTGTCTCCCCCTGGAGCAGGCAAAACAATTGATTTCTTGCGGGCAAGAAGGGGCCCTGCAAGGAGGAACGATCCACGAATCCTAGAGGCCTGAGTTGAATCAGGATTGGCAGATTGAAGATTACCGGGATCAAAACTAAATGAATGTTTATCAATTTGCTTTACTTCTACACCTAGACTTTCCAACAGTCCGCGCATAATAGTGATGTCAAGAATGTCTGGAACGTTATGTAAAATAACAGGTTCTTGTGCCAGTAAAGTTGCAGCAAGAACAGGGAGAGCCTCGTTTTTGTTGCCTGAAGGAGTGATGCTTCCAGAGAGAGGAATTCCACCATGCACTACAAATTTTTCCATTTAAATTTATTTAAATATAAGAGT
Source organism: SAR324 cluster bacterium SAR324-CTD7B (assembly GCA_002082305.1). Taxonomy (GTDB): domain Bacteria; phylum SAR324; class SAR324; order SAR324; family NAC60-12; genus Arctic96AD-7. The sequence goes on along the minus strand of LSNO01000105.1, from coordinate 20,079 downwards.
TTTTAAAGTCTTTTAATGTTTTGATTGAACGTCCAGAAAGTCAGCTATTAACAGTCCACGTAAGTTACGCAGAATAAGGTACATACTATTATTTGTTAAAACTCCTTTGTTAAAAACCCAAACCTCGAACAGTTTATCTCATTTCTGTGTAGTCACTTCCTAAGTGATGTCGTAAACGCTCCAAATTACCGGGAATTGCTGTTAGTGTCATTAAAATGCCCTCCTCCTGGTAATCAATGTTGTCCACCCTGCTCAATTCGTAAATATTAGCTAACTTCTGTGAGTGCTGATAATCCAGACGAATTGTCATTGTTTTCATTCGTTCATTAAAAAATAGCAGTATCTGTTTTCTTAATTGTTCAACAAAAGCTGAATTTTTTTCCAATCCGTTTTTTCCTCCATTTTCGCAGGAACCAAATACTGCTTCCGGAAAAGATTTCTCCAAGATCAGTAAACGTGTAGGAGAGATCCGGTCTATTTTGTTAAATACTTTAATAATTGGAATACAGGCTGCGTCCAAATCTTCCAAAACCTCAGAGGTTGTTTGCAAATGTTCTTCGATGTTATCGTCGGCATCAATAACCTGCAGCAGCAGATCTGCATCTCTCACGGTGGCTAATGTGGAACGAAAAGCTGCTATTACTTCATGTGGAAGATTACTGATGAAACCAACGGTATCCGAAAGCAAAACTTTGGGTCGAGAATCCTCTTCTAAAAGACGCGTTGTCGAATCGAGCGTGGCAAACAAACGGTCTTCAACTAACAAACCGGAATTGGTGAGCGCATTCATTATAGTGGACTTTCCGGCATTGGTGTAGCCGATCAAACTCACCTGCAAACAATTGGAGCGTCTTTGCTTCTGAGTGTTGCGTTCCTTTTCTACACGTATTAACTGACTTTTGTAACGAGTAATTCGCTGGCGCAAAAATTGTCTGTCTTTTTCAATCTGCTTTTCACCTGTTCCTCTTGATGCGCCAATTCCTCCACGTTCCCGGTCAAGATGTTTCCACAAACCCACTAAACGTGGTAATAAGTATTCAGACTGAGCCAAGCCTATTTGCAGCTTTGCCTCACTGGTACGGGCATTTTTTGCAAAAATATCTAAAATTACCTGGGTACGATCCAGCACTTCGCAGTCCAATAATTTTTCTAAATTTTGTGTTTGTTTAGGACTAAGTGGATTGTCAACAAGTACTGCATCCACCTCATCAATGTGTATTCTGGATTTAATTTCAGTGAGCTTACCCTTTCCAAAATAATATGCTGGATGTATTTGTGTGCGGGCCTGAACGATTTGTCCGGTGACTTTCCCACCGATAGAATAGACAAGTGATGAGAGCTCATCCAGTGAACTCTGGACCTCTGAATTTGATCTATGTGGTAACTGCAGCGAAACAAGTAATGCGCGGTCCCAATTTTTAAATAATCTGCTATCGCTCAAATAACCTCAGGATATTGACTAAAGTAGTGTTATATTATCGGGCAGAATTGTAGCATATAATTAGGGTAAATGTACAATGAAATCTTTTGCGCGAAATCAACAGGGTTACCAATAATTATGATCAGCATTCCATCTACTTAGAATTCAGTGAGAAAGCCCACTGAAATTCTAATGTGTAAAGAATCAGTTGTTAACATAGATTTCACGCATTTCACGCTTTAGTGTTTTACCGGCAATATTTCGCGGAAAATCTTCAAGTACTTGTACATCAGCCACACGCTGAAATTTTGCGTCCACACGTTGATTGATCCAGGTTTTTAAATCCTCTTCAACAACATTTTGCTCTTTATGAAAAATGACAGCGGCAATCGGGATTTCTCCCCATTTTTCATCAGGAATTCCAAATATTGCAACTTCTGAAACCGCCGGATGTTGGATTATTACTTCCTCAATATCTTTGGGATATACATTGACACCTCCGCTGATGATCATGTCTTTAACACGATCCACCAGGAAAAGGAAACCGTCCTCATCAATAAAACCCAAATCTCCGGAATGAAGCCAGCCGTCAACAATAGTTTTTTTTGTTAAATCCGGACGTTTGTAATATCCGGGCATCATCATTGGACCCCGACCACAGATTTCTCCAACCTCATCAGGTTCACATTCTTCGCCGTTTTCACGCAGAATTCTGATGTCGATAAATGATGGGGCAGATCCGACAGATCCGACTTTGCGCAGGGCATCGTCACGATCCAATACGGAAAAGAAACCTTCAGTGACACCGTACAATTCGTAAAATATTCCCGGCAGTACTTCATTCAATTTGTGTTTGTATTCCAGCAGCAATGGAGCACCTACGTTCTGAAGCATTTCCAGCGAACCCAGTTTTTCCGGCATAAATTCCGGATGATTGAGCAGGGCCATTATTTGTGCGGGTACCATGACGATGTGCGTTACTTTTTCTTCCTCAATTGTCTTTAAAACTGCTCCTGCATCAAAGCTGTGGTGTAAAATATAAGTTGCTCCCAAATACATCCATGGCATCAAATCCAGCATTGCTCCGTTAAAAACAATCGCTCCGGCATGCAGCACAATGCTTTCCGGAGACATACGCCAGGCTGAGGCGAAATGGGTGCAGTAATTCGCACGGACATAATGAGTGTGAATAATCCCTTTAGGCGCACCGGTTGTACCACTTGAATACATGATGTTGTAGATATCACCATCCACTATTTTGGCATCCGGCGGCTCCGTTTCTTCTGCTCCGGAAATAAAATCCGCATAAGACTTAAATCCGGAAACTGTAAGTCCACTGCTGTGCCTTTTGCCGTCACCAACGAGTATCCAATGCATATTTTGAATAGCTGGTAAATCTTTTTTTATGCTCTGCAATGTTTCTGCAAAGGATGCATCTGCAAAAACAATCTCTGTATCAGAATCACGGAGCAGTGTCGTTAATCCGGAAGCCTGCAGTAAAGGACTGCCTGGTACAATCACGATTCCGGTTTTGGCTGCAGCCCAGTAAAGCAGCATCAATTCTTCACAGTTTGGCAGAACCGTCGCCATTTTTTGCCCCTTTAGAATGCCGGCAGCCAGCAAGGCATTAGCCAGCCTGTTTACACGAATATTAAGTTCGCAGAAGTTTAATCGTTCCTCACCGATAACAAAGGCAAGGTGCTTGGAACGGTAACGGGCATGTCTTGGCAGTAAAGATCCAATGTTCATTTGTTTATTATTTTCTGTGTTAAAAAAAATATCTAACAGGTAATTTATAGTGATGTGATAAATAACATAGACTCTTTGCACTTTCAAGTAAAAGCTGGAATCATCAATATGAGGTTTAGTAAACTTGAAAAAAACACTTCAGGACAAGAATCAATACTGCCCTACAAAATGAAAAAGAATAACATACATTTCAAATGTTTCGTAATTCTGCTGTCACTGTTTTTGGCAAGCTGCAGTATTTTGGGAAGTTCACGGGAAAGGGGGATAGCTGCAGTGCAGCCTCCACCAGAAGCTCCTTTGCTGGCAGAAGTGCTGATGCATCTGCAATTGGATTATGTTGAGCCAGAAAAACTTGATCCTGAAAGCTTGCTTCAAGGCGCATTGACAGAACTTGGGCGGATGATTCCGGAAGTAACAGTTGTACCTGAATTGCAGGATAAAACTTTGGGTCCAGTTTTGAACATAAGTTTTAAAACCGAAAAAACTCTCTTACCGGTTTCAAAAATTGCAGGGCTGTATGATTTGCACATTGCCTTGCAAATGCTGATGAAACGCCTTTTAGAAATGAATCCTCAACTGACACAGTTAAAAATAGAGCAGATGTTCGTTCGTGGGATATTGAATCAGTTAGACGCCTATTCTGTTTTTCTGCCGCAGGAAATTTATAATGAATTCAACATCAATATTGGTGGTCAATTTGCCGGAGTTGGTCTGGTTGTTGGAACACGAGATGATCAACTGACTGTAATTGCACCAATGGACGGCAGTCCCGCAGCACTTGCCGGAATGAAGCCGCTTGACAGAATTGTGGCAGTTGACGGAGAAAAAACTGAACACATGACCCTTGATGAAATCCTTCATCGTCTGCGGGGAAATATTGGAACACCTGTTACGCTCAGTGTTTTACGTAAGGGACATGCAAAGGCTTTGCAGTTTGAACTCTTACGTGAAGATATTCAGGTCGAAAGCGTCGAAACATATGATTTGTCAAGCAGCAAGCAAACTGTTAGTTATGTTCGTATAAAAAATTTTCAAATTGACACATCCCGGGAACTTAAAAATAAGCTTGGTTCTTTGAACATGGTTGATGGAGTGATTTTGGATTTGCGCAATAATCCCGGAGGATTGCTGGAAGAAGCAATTCGAGTCAGTGATTTGTTTTTGCCCGGGAAAAAACGCATCGTAAGCACAAAAGGGACTGTCGTTTCCTCAGTCCATGACGCAAAACAATTTTTTGCTGCAGAACATTTATTGAACATTCCACTGGTTTTGCTGATAAATCGAGGGAGCGCTTCTGCTGCAGAAATTGTTGCTGCTGCCTTAAAACAAAATGAGCGTGCAATTGTGATTGGCGAACAAAGTTTTGGCAAAGGTACAGTTCAAACACTTTGGGATTTAAAAGACGGTTCAGGACTGAAATTAACCATAGGAGAGTATTTAACACCTTCCGGACGCTCAATTCACAATATAGGTGTCATGCCGAATCTGCGGCTTATTCCTGTTACTGTTCCAGAGCTCAAGAACGGGGAAACAGAGCTTGGCAGGCAGGAAATTTTCACTACCGAAAAACGGTTCGGTCTGCTTTCAGATTTTGATGCAGAAAACAGGGTAAATGATTTAGATGAGCTCAGTATCAGTTATTTGTCACATACTCCAATTCTGAATGAAGATTCTGAAATAATTGATAATAATTTGAAGATAGAAAAATTAAAAGCAGATATATTTGTCAAAACTGCAGAACAGTTACTATCTCAGTGGAATCCTAAAAATACAAACTCTGTTATTCAGAAAATATCCAGGGAAGCAGAGCAAAAAGAATCTGAAATAATTACAGAAGCACTGTCAAAGCACGGAATTGATTGGAGTTTGAATCCGTTCATAAAATCAGCAACTCCGGAAATGCTTATTTTAACCTGGTCTGCGGAAATGATTTCTACAGATCTTTTGCGGGTGAAAGTTAATCTCCGGAATTCTGGTAAAATTGACGCGCAACGTTTGATTGCGGTAACACGGGCCAGTAACGGGATACTGGATAGCCTGGAGTTTCCCATCGGAAAACTTGTGTCTGAAGAAAATACATCCCGCACCATTGACGTTAAAATTCCTGCGGGAATGATGGAGGAGCAAGAACCGGTAGAAATTCTGCTTTTTGATCATAACTTGAAAAAATTAAAATCAGTACGAAGGCAACTGCATTTTTCACCGAAACGAAATCATTCTTTTTGGTTGAGAATGAAAATATTTGATAATGGGAGGTTTGGCAGTCGTGGTAATGGTGACGGAAGAGTTCAAACCGGAGAAACCATCGCACTTGCATTTAAAATTGAAAATAAAAGCAAAAGTACTGTTCCTGAATTGTTGCTGAAACTGCGAGGAACTGAGGGTGCATTTAGAATTAATCGAGGAAAACTTTTATTGAAAAATCTCGAACCTCATAAAAAACAAAAAGACTATTTTCTTTTTAAGAGTTTAATGGACTCCGGGACTTTAGGAAAAATCAGCCTGGAGATGGTTGATATTAAAGCTGGTACTCCAGGAATTGTCTACCTTTGGAATTTGAACAATATGTTTCCGGAACAGAAACTTGTCACACCGGAGCTACTGGGAGTCAGTTGGCAAGACAAAGACGGAAATTATGTGGAAGCTGAAACTGATTTGAGTTCCTTGATTTTACAGGGGAATGTAAGCAATGTTAATGATGTACGAGATGTTTATGTTTACTTAAATAATAAAAAAGTGTTTTATTCTTTGAACAGAAACTCAGGTCAACAAGACAAAAACACAGAATTCCACTTTCAAACTGAAGTAAATTTGGATACCGGAAATAATCAAATCTCAATATTTTCACGGAGTCGCTCAGGTTTTACCTCTGAACGCAGATTAAGAATATTCCGGAAGCAATGAAGAGTAGAATGTTCAAAAAAACGCTAATGTAACTGAAAAATTAACTGCAACAGTATTTTATCAACGGTAATTTGTGAACTGTACGTCAAAGTCAAAATCCTGTCCCTTGATAGCCTCCATCACTGCCTGCAGGTCATCTTTCTTTTTGCTGCTCACTCTTACAGAATCACTTTGAGTTTGTGGTTGAACTTTTGTTTTGGTTGATTTGATAAATTGATTAATTTTTTTGCACTGATCCTTGGACAAACCTTGTTGGATTAAAATTTCTTTTTTTTGAACTCTGCCGCTGGGTTCAGTTTTTCCGTAAACCAGTGACTTTACAGGTACTGAGCGTTTAATCAGTTTTGTAAGCAAAATGTCGATGGTTGTCTGCATTTTCAACTCATCGTCTGCAGTGATCATTAAAGCAGGTTTTATTTTGTCCAGCTCAATTTCACAATTTGTACCTTTGAAATCATAACGGTTATTGATTTCCCTTCGTGCCTGATCAACGGCATTTGTAACTTCCTGGATGTCAACTTCGCAGACAATATCAAATGAGGCCATTTTCTAGTTGTTGGTTTGGGTTATTAGTTTAGCTGTCTGTTAACACACCTTCTGGGAAAGTGCGGCTTTTATGAAAGCATTTATGTCACCGTTGAGAACTGCTTGTGTGTTTCCTGCCTCTCGGTTTGTACGATGATCCTTTACCATCTGATATGGGTGCAGAACATAGCTCCTGATTTGGCTGCCCCAGGCATTTTCCTGCTTTTTGCTGCTCTGCAAATCCTTTTCTTTGTTCAACTCCTTTTGCTGTAAATCGAAAAGCTGGGCCTTGAGCATTTTCATTGCAGTGGCCTTGTTTTTATGCTGTGAGCGCTCGTTTTGACATTGCACCACAATTCCGCTGGGAGCATGTGTTATTCTAACAGCAGAGTCGGTAGTATTTACATGCTGACCTCCTGCACCACTTGCACGGTAGGTGTCAACCCGAATATCGTCAGTCAGGATTTCAACTTCTACATCTTCATCGATTTCAGCATATACAAAGACAGATGCAAACGAAGTGTGCCGGCGTTTTTGTGAATCAAAAGGAGAAATTCGGACCAGTCGATGAACTCCAATTTCAGTTTTTAATTTACCATAAACATAGGGTCCGGAAACAGAAAAAGTTACTGACTTAATTCCGGCTTCATCGCCAGGTTGATAGTCCAGCAGCTGAAATTTAAATCCTTCCTCTGCGATCCATCTGCGGTACATGTCGTAGAGCATTGACGCCCAGTCTGTGGATTCAGTTCCTCCTGCACCCGGATGAATTGAGACGATGGCATTTCTGTCGTCCGCCTCACCATTAAAGAGACCGGTTATCTCCAGAGAATCGATATCATTATCAAGTTTTTCACAAGAATCAAGGATTTCTTTCAGTAGATCTGCATCGTCTTCTTCCCGGTACAATTCTGCAGCAGCTTCCAAATCATCATGCAGGGAGTCCAATGTTTCCCAACCCTGGATGGAATCACTCAAGCGCGAAACCTGCTTCAGGAGAACAGTCCGCTCTCCCTGGGACAATTCCCAAAAACCATCATCGGAAGTCTCATTTTCCAGATCCTGCAATTGTTTCCGTTTTGAAGTGACTTCAAAGAAACCCTTCTAAGTCGTCCAGCCTCTGAGTCAGACCATCAATTCTCGTACTGATTTCTTCGCTCAACATTGGATCAAATCCTTTTCAATTATAGTAATATTTGGACATTAAATGATAAGATTATATATTTGAAATAACAAGTTTAAATCTTTAAACCTTGTGTTTAATCTGCAGGCCAGTATGGTGGATTAGTGTAATAAAAAACTTTTTGATAAATCATTTTTTGACATGGTAATAAAAACGATTCGAATTTGTTTTTCATTTTCAATTCTTATGCTAATTGTCTGTATTTCCGGACTGATGTTGCTTCTTGGGGGGTGTAAAACAATTGACGTAAAAGGCAAACCGGACCTTTTACCCTATATGCAAAAACCTGTGGCTTTTTTGACAATCAAGTCACCAGATAACCTGCAAAAAGTCTGGCCGGAATTGATGGGCCAGGTGGAGCTACGCTTAAAGGAGATGCCGACTCTGGGCAGAGTAACAGGTTTCAAAGAGCGAAATCTTAAATTGGATAGTAATCCTAAACTTCGCTCAGGATTCAGGACTTACCTCAGCACTTTGACACTCACTGGAATTTCAGAAAAAAATCTTGCCTGGAAACTTGAAGAGGAACTGAATAGTCCTCTTTTTTTACTACTTGATTTTGTGTCATTTCCCTGCACTAAAGAGTGCCCCTCTAATGTACAATGGGTAATCCGTCTAAAGCTGATTGAAGCTCATAGCGGAGATCTGATTTTTCAGGTTAGATTGCAGCACAAGCTGGATGAAGATGAAAAAACTGCTGAAGCATACAATGAATTAGCCGCAAAACTTACTACAAAGGTAGTAGATGAATTTGCTTCAGGATTCATAGTGCCTTGGCATCGCTGGCGTTTTGAACATTTGAAGCCAGAATCTGTGCGCAAATTACGCAGTGAAATTGGCATCTAGCAATTCATCTTTTCTAAGCATTAATGTTTATGAATCAATGGGAGTCACGCTGGCAAGAAGGCCGAATCGGCTTTCATCTTCCGGAAGTAAATTCGTATTTGTTGCGTTATTCTGACAAATTGTTAACGCAGGATCCGGAAAGTGTTTTTGTTCCACTTTGCGGAAAAACCCTTGACTTGCCCTGGCTGGCAGGAAGAACCAAAAAAGTGGTTGGTATTGAATTGGTTCACAAAGCAGTTCAAGATTTTTTTAAGGAAAATAAACTAACTCATTCGATTCAGCAGTCTGGAAAATTAAATCTTTTCAGTAGTGATACCATAGTCCTTTTTCAAGGTGACTTTTTTGACTTAAACAAGGAACAGACGGCCTCATTTGATGCTATTTATGACAGAGGATCGATTGTTGCGCTTGATCAGCCTGAGAGGGAAAGATATGTAAATCACCTAATGTCATTTCTTGAACCGGGAGGACGAATTTTACTCATTACTCTGGAGTATGATCAAAACCAAATGACAGGCCCTCCTTTTAGTGTACCTGCTGATGAAATTGAATGGCTTTATGCTCCATATGGTGTATTGGAACTTCTTGAAACCAGCGACATTCTTGATGAGCGTTTTCGTAAAAAGGGTCTGGATGGAATGCTGGAACGAGTCTTTCAGTTTATAAAGCATTAATTAATATTTTCTTTAATTGCAAGAACGTTTGTGAGCACATCTACATTGGTAAAAACTTTAGCTATTATTCCCGCACGCTATGCTTCCACCAGGTTCCCGGGTAAGCCATTAGTAGAAATTGCTGGAAAATCAATGATTCAGCATGTCTGGGAACGTGCCATGCAGACTCCATCAATTGATGAAGTACTGGTTGCAACAGATGATCAACGTATTCTGGATGCAGTTGAAAAATTTGGAGCAGAGGGAGTGCTGACCAGTACAGAACATAAAACTGGTACAGACAGAATTATTGAAGCGCTTTCCGGAAGATCCTGTGACTGGGTACTGAATATTCAAGGTGATGAGCCACTGGTTTTGCCTGCCGACCTTGAACGACTAATTCAGAAAGCTGTGAAAACAAGGGATACCAAAGGTGCTACTCTTATTTATAAAATCACAGATGAAGCAGAACTGCACGATCCAAATGTGGTTAAAGTTACATTAAATCAAAGCAGCCAGGCTTTGTATTTTTCACGTTCGTTGATACCATTTCCCCGTTCTCCACAATCCAGTAATTTTAATGCTTGGCGTCATTTGGGTGTCTATTTATTCAAAAGGGATTTTCTTCTCCGATTTGATCAGTGGTCTCAGTCACCGCTGGAACAGACTGAACAATTAGAACAATTGAGAATATTGGAAAACGGAGAAACTTTGCTTTGTGTGGAAGCCGAAAACGATGGTGTAGGAGTTGACGTTCCCCAGGATGTAGCGCTTGCAGAAAAATTAATGAAGAAACAAAGACTTTAAAAAGAGGGATCTATTTTTTCAGGATTATAGATTTAAATTTTTTCAGACTTGATTCAACCTGTGTAATAGTCCGGGCTGACCCCAAAAATCATATAAAAAGCAAATAGTGTCACCACCGTTGCCAGGCCAAGCATTATGACGCTTACATGCTTGTCGGTTCCATGGGGAATACCAATTTCTCCGGCATCCATGAGCTGATGAATGACTTTATCAAGTGCCTCACCGTCTTCAATACTTTTCTGTCTTTTCTTTAAATCTTGATCAATGTTTGCCTTTAATTCACTAACCAACTCTTCCTGGTTGCTCATATCTCACCTTTTTAAAATATTTGGAAATTAAACGAAACTGCCTGATTATGACTGTTCCAAATGTGACCGTGGCAGAGTCAACAATAAATTATTAACCGAACATCAACGCTAGCATAGATAAAAATTTCAGCCAAGCTTTTTGTTAATGCATAAAGTATTGACGGTCTCGCAATAGGTCTGAAAACCACTTTATGAAACGGTTATAGGACTTTTTGCGATGGCATCAAGATTAAGTTTTGATTAATATTGTTCGGTGGTATTTTATGTTTTTTCTGCAACAGAACTTTCAGAAGAATCCTTTTCTTTTGCCTCCACCGTACTGATTTCAGGAGTAGAAAAATCTTCCGGAGAAAGCTCCCTTGGGTCTAATTTTATTGATGTGATTTCTTTCTCAGGCTGATCTTCTGAATCATTATTTTCAGTTTTGTCAATTGCATCTGCAATTTTTTCCAGTTGTTCGCCCGAACTCAATTTCGAGAGAGACAACGGGTCCATCTTATTTGCTACTCCTCCAAGCTCATTACTAAAATTCTGAGCAGATTCCCGCACATCCTTGAGCTCAATTTCCTCCTCAATTTTGTGCATTTCATCCTGTACAGTGGAGCGTACGTCGCTTGTGGCGCGTTTTAGCTCCACCAAACCCTTTCCAATTGATCTTAAAACACCTGGAAGTTTGTCCGGCCCTATAAATACCAGTGCAACAACTGCGATAATTATCATTTCCGGGAGTCCGATTCCAAACATGTGAGTACTCTATGTGAGATTGTGCAAATTTTCAGATACTGTTAGGATATGTCTTCAATTAGATTAACCTGCTCAGAAAGGAAAAGCAATGCAGGACTTCATCGCGGTTCTGGATTTTGGAAGTCAGTATGCACATCTGATCGCAAAACGGATAAGGCATTTAGGTGCCTATACTAAAATATTTTCTCCATCAGCAAAAGAAAATTTTCTCCAGGATGCAAAAGGAATAGTTTTGTCAGGAGGGCCGGCATCAGTTTACTCAACTGATATTCCACAATTTAATTCAAATATTTTAAATCTTGATTTACCAATTCTTGGTTTGTGTTACGGACATCAATTGATTGCCAAAGAGTTTGGAGGTGCAATTGCGAACACAGGAAAAGGAGAGTTCGGTAAAGCTATTTTACAGCAAACTTCAGATTTTCCACTTTGGCAGAATGTTTCATTTCCAAACCAGGTTTGGATGAGTCACCAGGACAGTGTAACAAAATGTCCCCCGGATTTTGAAGTTACAGGAGTGACAGAATCCGGAAACGTGGCCGCTATGAGACATCGTAAGCGTCGGATTTATACTCTGCAATTTCATCCGGAAGTAAACGATACTGAGCAGGGACAAAAAATGCTGGACAATTTCATTAACACTTGTGAAATTTGCTCCAAGTGGTCAATGGAAACTTTTATCAAGGAAACAACGGAACGGCTGCAGCAGGAAGTTGGAGAGCGGAAAGTCTTGATGTTTATCAGTGGGGGTGTGGATTCATCAGTGGCATTTGCCTTGTTAGACAGAGTGCTTGGACGAGATCAAATGCTGGGGCTTTATATTGATAACGGCTTTATGCGAAAAGATGAAAGTACTGAAATTATTGAGCGATATCGGCAGTTGGGCTACACTAATATTCAGTCAAGAGATTATAGTACTTTTTTTTTGGATGCAGTAGCAAATCAGGTTGATCCACAAATAAAGCGTCAAAAAATAGGTGCAACTTTCATCCGGATGCGCGACAAGTTTTTGAATGAATTAAATTTATCTGCACAGGAATGGATGCTAGGGCAGGGTACACTCTATCCTGATATTATTGAGTCTGGAGGAACCGAACACGCCGAAGTCATTAAATCACACCACAATCGTGTTCAGGAAGTTCTTGATTTGGTTGATTCCGGAAATGTTGTGGAGCCTCTCAAAGATCTTTACAAAGATGAGGTACGGCAAGTTGGAAGCCTGTTGGGCTTACCGGATTCGATTGTCTGGCGTCATCCATTTCCTGGACCGGGACTTGCGATTAATGTTTTATCTGCTCGCGGTGATGAGTCGTTTCCTAATCTTGAACAAACGGCAGCCGAAGTGTCGAATTGTTTGAAGGAAAGCAATTGTGACTTTTCAATTCTTCCAGTTCGATCTGTTGGAGTTCAGGGTGACCAGCGGACTTACACTTCTCCTGCTGCACTAATTAATACCCCTCGCGATTGGGACTGGTTGGAAAAAGAAGCAACCCGTTTAACAAATGAGGTCCGGAACATCAACCGGGTTGTACTGCAACTTGATTCAAACAACAAGGACCTGAATGCACCATATATAATTCGTGGAGCTTTTTGCAGCAAAGAGAGACTGGACTTGCTGAGAGAGGCAGATTTTATGGCAACACAGATGCTGAAAGAAAATGGTTTGATGGAAAAAATATTTCAACTGCTGGTAATTTTGCTGCCAATATCTAAAAATGGAAAAGAAGACAGTCTGGTCTTGCGTCCCGTTGTTTCTGAAGATGTGATGACTGCTCAATTTGCTCGAATCAATTGGAATTTGCTTGATCCTCTGGTAGAATCAATACTTGGACTATCTGGAATTGAAACAGTTTTCTACGATATAACTCATAAGCCTCCTGCCACTTTTGGCTGGGAATAGTTCTTACTCTCCTAAAATCATCTAAAATACTAATATAATTCATTTTATTTGATTACGACATAGTTTCAAAGTAGTTTCAAAGTCCTTGACTTTTCAACGATTCTTCGATAAAGTTTCAAAGAAAGTTTCAAAAATCGAGAACTATTGAATACGATGAGGTCTAGATGAATAAATCAAAAAGAAATTTACACGAAGATTTACCTTTTGGAACATATCCTCCAAGGCCATCAGTCAATGAAATGACTAGTAAGTTTTATACTGCTGAACACGACATATGTGATGGACAGGTGAAACTTTTAAGAACCAAACAATCTGGTGATGTTTGGCAAATGAGATGTTGGATAAGTTCGGAAAAGAAGTATGTAAAGAAATCATTACGAACCAAAGATTTTGAAGAGGCACAATCAAAAGGAAGAAAACTCTATTATTCAATGATGGGGAAACTTGATTCTGGTCAAAAACTTTTCACAATTACATCCTCAGAGTTGGTAGAAAAATATTTGGATATGCAAAAAGACAGAGTTGATGGTGGTTTTATAACTCAAGGTAGAAGAAGCACCATCATAACTCAATTAAATCATTTTCTGGATTTTGTAGGTAAAGATAGAAAAATGGATACTATCACCAGAGAGAGATATAAGGATTATTACCTTTTCAGAAGAAGGAAAAAACCAGATGTGAAAGTTCCAACCCTATTGAATGAAAGATCAACTATTGGTCATATTTACAAATGGGGTCTTGAACAAGGCTATATTACTCAAGATAGATTACCACTTTGGAGTGAGTTAAGAGTTACTAACATTGGAACTAGAACGGCATTCAATATTGAAGATTATCAAATTCTGTATGGATATTTGAGAAATTACACAAAGAACATATCTGATGAAGGAGAAATTTATAACAGGAAAATGATAAGAGATTTCATTCTCGTTCAATCAAATACTGGATTAAGATTTGGTGAATGTAGATTTCTCAAATGGCACTATGTTTCAGTAGTAAAAGGAGAAAACAAATATCCCAATGTTCATATCAGAGTGCCAGCAGAGATCTCAAAGGTTAGAAAAGATAGAACATCTGTTGGAATGAGGGGAGATTTTTTCACAAGGATAAAAACTTACTCAAATCATACTCATTCAGATGATTATATTTTTTCAGATATGAAAACTGGAGAACCATTAGGTAAAAAGGTTCTCTATAATATGTGGCACTTGATTATGAGAGAGAGTGGTCTTGGAGAGAGTTTAAACGATTACACTTATTATTGTCTAAGACACACATTTGCGACTTACAGATTACAATATGGAAAAGTTGACATACGAACTCTAGCGAAAGTTATGGGATGTAGTGTAACCTATATTGAACAACATTATGATAGTGCTAGAGTTGAGAATATGACAGATTACATTACGAGAGGTGTTAATGAGAAATCAAAAGATGCTTTTGGGGATGTGATTTTAAGATAATTTATATGTTTATCTGTTTATAAACAACTGACAGGATCATACTACCCGTGTAATACTGTCAGTCTCAATCAAATCACTCATATAAACCCACACAACATGCCGGCCAGTTAATCGGTATCTTTGTCCATACAGATATGTAGTCTGATTCGTTTGTAGTGAAAAACCTGGAACGAATACATAACAGGAGTTATGTAAATGTTATGTATTCGTTCTGTCAAAGATTTTTTAGACGATCAAGAAAAAGGTTCATGTTCGTATAAGGTGAGTGATCTCTGTGATCCGTTGATAATACTGACATCAACCCCACCCCTCTTGACAATTAGAAATACCATGTTATAATAAGGTGTCAGCCCGAGAGACGAGATGAATACATAAGATGAAGTAAAGACATTTGTATTCATTTCAAGTTCATTTCAATAATACCCCCCATTAAATTAGTTCTAATAATTTACTCCACAATTTACTCCAACGAACCCTTTTCTTGATCGTCTTGTTTTTTAACAATCCCATTCTCTTAAACCTTCCTTTATACAGTCTCTTATCACTTGTGATTGTGACACCATCTTTCGTTTACTTACCTTTTCTAATTTGTCAATAACCTTTTGATCATCGATGAACGACATACGACACATTTTTCTTCCTGTATTTCTTATATAAACACTTTTCATATTTGATTATATCCCTTTGTTTGTTAGTTATTTCATTCCAAGTCCATTCCAATAATACCTTCCATCCAAATCATTTGTCTCTTGACTCCTTCTTCTTTTTTCCCGTCTACACCTTTATATATAAGAATTGAGTTTTCTACATAACATTTCAATAAGACCTTCAATTATTGATTATAAATATTTGTAAAAGATATTAGTTCAATCTCTTGAAGATCATAGTTTACCTTATTCACCAGAGTCTTCCGACCGTCTCCTGTAAGAACGAAAGACTTGAACTGATGTCTTATGTATAAAGTAATAAATAGTCGTAGTTACACAGTAATTGTTTGTTAATCGATAATCTTCAGTCGTCTTACTGTGTTCTCCTTGAGTTCTTTATTATAGTTATAAGACTTTGTTCACCCTCGTTTTATATACGAATGAAAAGAACTCATGAGGACTCCAATTCAGGTTTACCGACACACAATATATTTCAAAAGAATTTATGAACGAAAAAGATATTAAAACTAAATCAGACAAAGAAGATAGTGAAGATTTTCAATTCAACATTGATTATCACAAAGAAGATAATGATGATTTTCCTGAAGATATCCCATTTTCAGAAAACTGGAAAAGAGAAACAGTAGAATCTATGAAACAAACATTGTGTTCGTGGCTCGATCATAATTTAGAACACGAATCTGCGACAAACTACGACATTTATAGTAAAGAGAATGAGACACGACTATATTTCAAAGTTCACGAAGAAAATAGTGAAGATCCAGAAAATGAAGTTGACAACTATTTCTGTATATTTAAGAAATATGACACCAGAGAAGTAGAGATGACCGATGTTAAGTTTTAGTGATTATAACAAAAAGAAAGAGAAGAAAGATTATGAGATAGTGAAATCCCGATCCAATCTCCCGATGTTTGTTTTAGAACCACCTGACTCACTAAGTAATCTAACATCAGATGATGAGCCTGTGAGAAAAAAGAAATCCATATCACAGACTGTAAGACGAGTATGTGACTATATCTCAGTTCATAGTTTGTGAAGTTTAGACAGTTTCTAATCTTTTCATTCTTCGTTTTTCCTTTTTCATCCACTCAATGTCTTTCAGAATGTTACCAACTGACACAAACGAAACTTTGTAACCATATTCATCTTTGAGTAAGTTTGAGATTTTTCTAAGACTAAATCCCTTCTTTCTCAACTTCAGAATAAGAGACTCAAGTTCTGGATGAATCTCAAGACAACGTAAACGACCTTCACATTTACCTGTCCTGTTTCTTGTGACAATTCCTTTTTCACGATTTGATTCTCTTTTACGAATTCTTGATACTCTCAACTTATTTACAGTAGATGATCTATCGAACTCACAGAAAGAACCTAAAATTTGACGAATAAGATTTGAAGTCGGAGTATCTTCAAGAAAGAATTCGGATTTTCTGAAGAGATAAGACTATACCCTCTTGAAGAAAGAAGTCTGAAAGTAGACTCTTGAACAATTATATCTCTCGACAATCGAGATTGATCTGAAAATACCAGAACATTAATTCCCAATCTTTCACTATCAGAAATCATTTTCATAAATTCTGTTCTTTCCATTGTGTCCATTTTTCCAGATTCAATATCCCAATACTCACCTTTAACATTGTATCCGTTGTCCTTGACCCATCTCATTATTGATGATTTCTGTCTTTTGACCGAATCTCCTTTAGAGTTCGTCATACTTGAAGTTCTCATGTAGATCAAACAGTCTTTATTTGTAGTCATATTACCTCAAATTAGAGAATTATTTTGTAACTCTATTATATCATCAATCCCTGTCCTAGTCAGTTGTTTATAGAATTTTTGTTAAGATATCTTGAGATATCTTTTCACTATATAAAGTTGGTTTTGGTGTGATTTTACTTGGATGGTAGTGAATATTGATTTAAATGGCGTAGCCATTGCAAAAACGTGTGCGGAGTTTGCAGTCCGTTGCAGCAATTTGTTATGTTTTGTGTATCTTCTTTGCTGCAATAAAATAACTGGATGCTCCTTTATATATCTTTTCAGTCTCAATAGTCTGAAAATCTCCATTTGCTATTAAATCGTCTAATTCAGAGCTTTTAAGTCTTCTTATAGGAATGGGAATTATTCCAATTTTACACAATATCCGAACAAGCTGAATCTGAACATTAACTAAAAATGACATCTTATCCCGTAGGCAAGGTGTTACAGAAATAAATAACCCCTCAGGTTTTAACAATTCATATATTCTTTGCATAACATTCTGGGGATTAGGTACCGTATGCAACATATTGAAAGCCAGAATCACATCAAACGATTCTTTTTTATATCCATGACCAAAAATATCCGCCTGCACGAAACTTACATTTTCAACTTTACTAACAACTGCTTTCTCTTTTGCAATTTCAATCATTTTAGATGATATATCAATCGCATGAATCTCTTTCACCTGATTGGCAAATTCACAGGATATTGTGCCTGTCCCACATCCATAATCCAAAACAATATTGCTATCCTTGAGGTACTTTTTAGTGTTTTCCCTAGACTTACTATGAATGTATTCAAATCGCTCCTCTGTCTTGTCATAGTTTTTTGAAGCTTTGTCCCAGAACTCTTCCGATTTATTCATTTTTTATACCTCCATGAATAAGAACATAACTTATTATTATCAGGCAACTTGCCCTGATAAGTTGCTATTATCCGGTAAATCAGGCACAATGCCTTACATAAAGATTATTCAGGCAACTTGCCTTGATAAGTTGATAATTACCTGATAATCGAGCAATATTAAAAGTAAAATCAACTCTTGATATAAGATTATTACCCCAAATTAATAATGTCAACACATCAACACACCACCATCCAAGTTGAACGGATCGGGAAACCAACTGAAGAAGTTTGTAATAGGATTGATGGTTGCCCAATCGTTGATAATGTCTGCGTTGGGTGTGAAGTAATGTAGGCGTGAAAGTTCAACTCACTAAATGAAGTGAATTGAACTAACCAAAACTACATCAACTAAAACAAACTACCATTTACAATGCTAGACCATCCCTCCTTGATAAGTTTTTCTAAAGAATAGATTGATGCGATACCCTCACCTTTTTCAAGTTCAGGAAATGTTAGAATGTTTGCTTCCAACAAATCACATCCTTTTTCATTCGTTAACTAGTTCTTCAGATAAAGACTCTGATTTTGCCGAAATGCCATAGACCTTAATTCTCCAGTTCCCGGAATTTACCTGTTTCAAAAACTTAACGGGTCTCTTTAAATAAGGTTCGATTGTATTCATGGTTTTATCACGGTCGCCTAACGCCTCGTTAAGAGGCAAATAATATGTTGGCTAAAATAAGCGACGCAGGAGCAAAAGCCAACTGTTATTTGTCCTGCTTTAACGACTTGTTATGTTTTTTGTAACTTCTTAGCCACGACAAAATAGCTAGATGCGTCTTTGTATATCTCTTCAGATTCAACCGCTTGAAACCCGCCTGCCTCTAATAAGCTTTCTACCTCAGAGCTTGTGACTCTTCTTATAGGAATGGGAATTAGTCCAAGTTTACACAAGACCCGCACCAGCTGGATTTGAAGATTAACTAAAAATGACATCTTTTGACGTAAGCAAGGTGTTACAGAAATGAACAAACCTTCTGGCTTTAGCAATTCATTTATTCGCAGTACTACATCCTGTGGGCTAGGGACTGTATGTAACATGTTAAAAGCTAGAATGACATCATATGATTCTTTAGCAAATTCGCTATCAAAAATATCTGTTTGCTCGAAGATTACGTTCTCTACTTTCGCAACCGCTGCTTTCTCCCTTGCTATTTCAATCATTTTCGATGATATATCAATAGCGTGAACCTCTTTAACCTGACAGGAAAATTGGCACGTTGCGGTTCCTGTCCCACACCCATAATCGAGAACTGTATCGCTACCTTTGAGGAATTTTTTGGTATTTTCTCTAGATTTACTATGAATGTACTCAAATCGCTCTTCGGTCTTGTCGTAGTTTTTAGATGCTCCATCCCAAAACTCTTCCAGTTTACTCATTCTCTATACCTTTGTGGGAGAAACATAACTTATTATTATCAGGCAACTTGCCCTGATAAGTTGCTATTATGAGGTTACAATCTTCTAATATCCTTACTGTGATAAATTGCTTTTAACTCATCATCTATATCACAAATCTCTTCGCGGAAATTCTATTTTCTTAAATGGCCAAGTTTTTTCTAACCATGCTTTAAAGGTATTACCTAATTTTGTTTCCAAACCACTACTAAGAAGATCTTGTCTTATCCAATAGTATGCTTGTACTTCAAACTCATGATTATCTGATGGATAAATGTAGCAACACCCAATTACTTCTTCTTCATTTTGCGGCGAAAGAACTGTGTATGCAAATGAATGTCTAAGAGAAAATTCTCTTTCATGCCAACCCAAATCAACAAGATTTTCATTTAACGTCATCTTTTTTGGCCAATCACTATCATCCATAAGTTTATATAAATGTTTTTCACTTTTCATTACTGCTTCATAGTCTCTATCTAAGTAATTTATTGTTAATGGCCTTAATATAAAATTTTTAGTTACTAATTCTTCTGGAACTTCAAAATCATCTTTAACTATTGGACGGTTATACATTTAAATTTCTCTCAGCCTCATCTAAATCATCAACTGCTATAATAAGGTGATCTATTGTCTCAATCATTTATTCCCACCCAAACGTACCAGGAGGTTTGTGAGTGATATGAGTAGATGTTTCATTAAGTTTCCTATTGGTGGTTATAGGAGAACCCAATATATACCATCAATCGTTTTGTTTTACAATGTGTGTGTGGGGTTTTGACTTTGAGGTATTTTTGGTGGGTGTTTGTTTTAGAGGGGGGTTATTGTTTTATTCTTCTGTTCCTC
>LSNO01000104.1 GCA_002082305.1 SAR324 cluster bacterium SAR324-CTD7B | reverse complement strand
TGGATGGGATTGGCCCTAATTGGTATTGTTCTGATGACAAAGAAAAAATCAACGTATAAAGACACTGTACAGTGATAGGGGAAGCCGAAAACCTATGGAAGAGAGTAGGCATCAATATGTAATTCTTAATATTATGAAATCTAAATTTTTAAAACTCGTATTACCGGCCTTTGCCATTCTTATGGCAGTTGGCCTTGCTTTTGCCACCGAGGACCAAGTTGTGGTACAGGATGCCCATTATTATATTCCTGGTCAAGGTTGGGAAACCATTCAAGTGGACGATGCTTGCTACCAAGGGGGAAGCAATCCTTGCAAATTCAATGGTATGCAGTTGTATGCAGAACGTGATTTGGGAAGCACCCCGTTAAGTAGACCTTAAACAAGGAATACTTTGGATTAAAAAAGGTGCCCGCTATTGGGCACCTTTTTGCACTAATTCAAAAAAAAATAAAAACAATAAACTATTGTATACTAGACTAGTGACCAGGATATGGGTTACCGTTCACTATCTAAAAATGAATCGATTTCTTTAAGACATCGCTGCCAATGCCCCAATAAAGGACTGTCCTTTCTTCCTTTTTGCTCCGTTATGATTTTTTTCTTCAAAGCCATCCTGATGGCTGAATGCAGCGTTTGTTTCCCATCCGTATTCGCTTTCGACTTCCATTTCAATACGATCTGAATTACTTAAAACTGGATGTGAAGTATTACGAATCAATAAAGCTTTCTGCTTTATTTTTTCCTCTTTTGTTAGTAGTGTACTTTCATTTAGTCCTTTAGCATGCTCAATAGTTTCCATCATCCCAATGACGACCTTGTGCTTAGTTCTATTGGCTACAGCAAGATCCTTTGTGTATAGGTTCTTGGATAGTTGACACTTACCTACAATATCCCTGACACTATCAGGAACTCGAACTCTAACCCAATAAACATTTGATCGTTTCCAAAGGTGACGTTTATCCATTATGCACTTCAATACTGATTAGCCCAATAATTCGACTTGTTAATGCTATAATGGTACAAGTATAATGGTACAATATACAACTGTCAAGCCTTATTATAGGCGCATAAAGGTTTTAATGGTGATATTGTGGAGTCCTCAATCCACTCCACAATCACTCACCTTTCCAGCGGTATAATTCAAGATTTGTTCGCCCATTCTGATCGAATTGGATACCTTCTGCTTCCAGCAGTTCCTGCTGAAGTAATTCTCCAGATCCTCCACTTCTCGTACTTATTCCCCCCTGAAAATTGATGACTCTCTGCCATGGAATATCGGAGTCAAAAGGAATTGCAGATGCAGCATAACCCACCATTCGTGCCGTACAACCACCAACTATATCTGCTATTTGTCCGTAAGTAGCCACCTTACCGACAGGTATGAGCCGGATTATTTCATGAATTTGCTGATAGATTGGCGACTTCACAGAATATTAACTGACGGATTTCGCTAAATCTCTAGTTTTTGTTTCTGTAACAGAATTTTCTGCAGAGGCAACTTTCAACTTATTTTGAACAAGTTGAAGATGCTCCTGTGACTTTGCTGGTAAGGAAGATCCGGATTTTTCAGCGTAAGAAGAGGCGTCCAAAATGCTAAAATCTTTTTCAAAAAAAGTCATCCACTCATAATCTTCAGTCAGGCTTCTCAGACGCAGGATCTGATTTTCATAAATAGAGATAATAAAATCATCTTCCAGCATCGGCATGGGATGGGAAACTACCTGGAATTCAGTTGTGCAAGTTCCAATTTCATTCCCCAAAAAAAGGAAATCATCCGGTTCGTTCCCGAAAAGTGCCACCTTGATTTGACCTGAATTTCCAACAATACCAAGACGTTTATAGGAACTGTTGACGCTGATATCGCGTAACTTTGCCATCACATCTTTTGTAACTACTGTCTCAATGAAAGGACCTTCTTCAGGAGGATTCCAGCGGGAAGCAAAATTAAAGGAACTGATTGCAGGTTTCAGGTCCAGAGTCTGCTCTTTGCTTGTACTGTGATTTTTGACATGGAGCCTGTTTGATATCACCTGAAACTCTAATTTTGCCGGATTTTTGTTCTTTAGTAATTTAAAAAATTTTGCCTCTAATGGAATAGACCATACTGGTTCATTTTCCGGAAATTGTGATGTCAGATTAGCAGAAACGTTACCCGATTTTATAAAAACATTTTTTGCAGTTGATTCAAGGACAAGATGTAGAGCTTCATCTCGAAATATCAGCAGCATTCTACCATTAAAGTCCTTTTCCAGATCAACAATAATCTTATGCAGTTTTGCCGACATTTTAAAGGAACCATCATCCTCAATTTTCAAGAATGGAGTCAAAGTTTCAGTGTAAGTATCTCCTTTTTGCTGGAAATGCCCATTCAGTTTTTTTTCATTCCAAAAAGTGAGTAATTCTGCCGGATCTATTCTACGCACATCGCCGGGGAAACTGTTTCGTGCGGTTTGCCATGATAATGCTTTTTTCCCCTTGATCAAATCTGAAATTGTTTTCCCGTTATGATCTGTTTGCTGAGTCCGTTTGGCATTATTTATTAGGAGGATAGAAGCATCTTTAAAGGGGTATATTCCTGCATTATCAATACAAATGAAAGGTCTGAAATCTTTGGTTTTTTCATTCATTGAATAGACCTTGCCTGAAAACTGGTGTTTCTTTTAAAAGTTATGATAATATTCCTGCAAAAAAATCACCAGAAACATGGAGCGAGAAACGGGGCTCGAACCCGCGACCTCAACCTTGGCAAGGTTGCGCTCTACCAGCTGAGCTATTCTCGCTTTGTTGGATAATACATATTCATTCTATTTGGAAAACGAAGTTAGTCAAACTATTTTTAATATGAGAAGAATAGTAAAAATAATTAAGTTTTTATGCATGATCTTTGCACTCTGTTTTAGGATGACGTACAGAAAGAGCTTGAAAAGATATCATGCACATTTGATAATTAAAAAAGTTCACCTTTTCTGTAATTCCAAGAAAGATTACCTGTAAAAACTAAACTTTCATGAAATTTAAAATTTTACAAAATAATATAAGCTGTTTTCTGGTAATCCTTCTCATTTTTACCTTTGTCAAGCAGCTTGAGGCAGCCTCCCCTTCTTACCAGCCAGCACCGCTTCGGAATCAGTCACTGTTATTTGAAACAAGCGGTAAAGCTATCCGGAAAATTAAGTTGGATGTTTCCTCAATAAAAAAGCCTGTTGTAAAGAAAATAACCAACTCCAAAACACCTTACCGCAATAAATTTTGGAAAGTTGAAGGCAAGCGTTATGACATACCAATCAGGGTTAATTCAAAAGTCAAAAGTATCCTACGGAAGTTTGCATCAAAGAATCGTAAGCAATTAATAGTGGGTATTCAGCGTTCTGGCAAATTTATGCCCATGATAACCAGGATGCTGCAGAAAGAAGGACTGCCGCTGGACCTGGCTTACATGGTTCCGGTTGAAAGTAATTTCAATGTTCGCGCTCGGTCTAAAAAAAGTGCTGTAGGATTATGGCAATTTATTGCTTCAACTGGACGGATTTACGGCTTAAAAATTAATCGTTGGATAGATGAAAGGAGGGATCCTGTTCTCGCGACTAAAGCAGCAATCACTTACCTAAAGCACCTTTACGGTATTTTTGGTGATTGGGAACTTGCTATGGCTGCTTATAATTCAGGAGAAGGACGTGTAAAAAGAGCTATAAACAGGGCGAAGAAAAAAGGACGTAAACACAATTTTTGGTCACTGCGTCTGCCTCGAGAAACCAGGGGTTATGTCCCGTCTATTATGGCAATGGCAGTCATATATAAAAATCCGAAGCGCTATGGTTTTGGACATGTACGCCCGCTTTCACCAATGGATGAAACAAAAGCCAGTTTGACTGTAGCTTTTTCTCTGGAAGAGGTAGCAAAGCGCTCAAAAATGTCATTCAGTGCACTTCGAGATAAAAACCCTGCTTTGTTCCTGGGCGTACCACCTATGACTCAGACGAGTTATTCGTTCTATGTACCACAAAACAATCGACAGGAGTTAATGGCTTCTCTGAAGCAGAACCCAAATCCTTCAAAAAAATGGGGACATTCATATAATGCCCTTCTGGGCAGTTCTAATCGGGTGACAAGAGTACTTGAAAAATTTGGAGCACCAATTTATTTTCGCGTTAAGACAGGAGACAATTTATGGGACTTGGCTCGTAAACATAAAACATCTATTAGAAGATTAGCAAGGTGGAACAGGCTTAATTCGAAATCTGTTTTGCGGGTCAATCGCAGACTAAAGATTTATGTTCCCACCTGGCGGGTTTTCAGGGAAGTTGCCAGAAATTCTTCTTATTCCAGTACAAGATTAATTGCCCTGAGAATTCGGGTCCCAAAGGGAGGTGCTCTGTCTGTAATTGCTGAGAAATATAGGACTAGTGTCAGGAAATTGATGCGTTGGAATAAATTGAGCAGCCCTCATGCAATCCGCGCGGGGCAAAGGTTAGTGGTTGGATACCGTAAAGCTTCAAACAGTAATCTACCCCGCGAAGCAAGTGTGATTCGTGTTCCGCGAAATACTACACTGTCTCACTTAGCTATTCGCTACAAAACATCTGCGAGAAAACTGATGACCTGGAACGGTTTAACTAATTCCAGGCAACTTCGGACGGGAATGAGGCTTTATGTAAAAGCACCTGAAAAAATTAAACGAAAACAGCAAAAAAGAATTGTTGCAAAAAAGAATTCAAGAAGATTAATTAAAGTCCGGCACAAGATTATTCGTGTACGTAATGGCGACACTCTGTGGGGAATTGCCAGAATTTACCGAACCACAGTTAAGGCGTTGGTTGCACTTAACGAGCTGAAGTCTGAAAGCCACCTGAGACTCAATCAAAAATTGATTGTTCCTTACCCCTCATAAATTATTCGTCCCCTTGTTTTTGCAGACATTTTTGCATTTTAATCAAAATCCAACATTATCTTTATTTCAGAAATATAAATTCAAAACGGCTTTTTAATGGCAGTCTTTACCGAGGAAAAGAAAAAATTACTTATCGAAGCTCTTTCTTACATAAAGAGCTTCAATGGTAAAATAGTGGTCATCAAATATGGAGGTGCTGCCATGATTGAGGAGCATCTCAAACATGACTTTGCCCAGGATATTGTTTTGCTCCAGTCATTGGGAATGCTGCCTGTAATTGTTCATGGAGGAGGTCCGGAAGTTTCAAAGGCAATGGAACGATTAGGCCAGAAAGTCTCCTTTATTGATGGTCTGAGAGTTACAAGTTCGGAAAATATGAAAGTTGCAGAAATGGTACTCTCTGGAACTATAAACAAAGAAATAATTACACACCTGAATACTTTTGGCGGTAAGGCTGTAGGAGTCAGCGGTAAAGATGGGCACTTGATTGAGGCTATAAAAAAGCCTCAAAAAAGCGGCATTGATTTGGGCTTTGTTGGTGAAATTAAAAACGTTAATCCGGAACTGCTGCTGGTCTTGCTAAAGCAGGGTTTTTTACCCGTTGTCTCACCGATTGGTCTTGGAAAAGATGGTATTACATACAATATAAATGCAGATACAACTGCATCCCGCATAGCTGTTTCTTTGGCGGCACACAAAATAATCTTCATGACTGACGTAGACGGTGTCCTTAAAAAAGGAAAGTTAATTGCTCAACTCACCGCAAGCGAAGCCGAAAAATTGATCCAGCAAAAGGTGATCAGCGGCGGAATGGCACCAAAAATTGAAGCCGGGCTTTTCTGCGTAAATAATGGGGTGGAATCTGCTCAAATAATCAACGGTACAGATTCTCACTCTGTCATTGCAGAATTATTTACCGACAAAGGTATTGGTACAAAGATTGTCCTTTAATAATTTTAAAAAGAATTATTGTTGCTCTGCAAAGTAAAACAATTTCACAGAAAGACTTTAATCAGGTACAACGGTTTTATTTTTAAAATCTATCCAAGAAATAATCCCATCTGTCGCATGAAAAACAGTTGTATAATGTTCTTTTTGGTCTAGAAAGTTAGCAACAATCCTACTTCTTCTGCCACTTCTACAAATTATAATTACAGGGTCTTTATTACTTGCTATTTTCTTCAGTTTTGACATCCATTCTTTAACATTGTAATTTCCATCTTTATCAAAAAATGTTAGAAGATTACTTTTTTTAATCACTCCCGTTTCGTACCACTCCCTTTTAGTTCGTATGTCTATTAATGGAACCCCACTTTCCATTAGAATTATTATTTTATTATTATTAACCTCATATATATCAGCAAACAGCTGTGGATTGAATAAAAAGACAACAAGAGTTATAGAGAGAATTTTTATTTTTATTTTCATTATTTAACAAATTTATACATTTAGTTTGATGTGCTCAGATTGTTTTATTTCTGACTCGTTT
>LSNO01000103.1 GCA_002082305.1 SAR324 cluster bacterium SAR324-CTD7B | reverse complement strand
TTACAGTCTCCTGAAGATAGAAAAAAGGTGCTTCATCATTTTAGAACAGTTGGGATTATAAAATGGGGAGAAATCCCTTTACCAAAATCATTAACCGGAAATGATTCAAAGTAGCTGTCATCGAACACTACGCCATTCAGACCATCGGTAACACGAATGTCACGGCGCTTGTAATCGCGTTCACGATCACGTTTAGCAACACCAAACTGAACACTGGATAATACACCTGAGGTCAGATATTCAAAATCCAGCTTCAGTGAATTATCGCTATCGTCTACCTCGATGGTTCTGTACTCAATCCTGCGACCAGGGAATTGCTGAGCATCAGAGATATCGACCGGAAAATTAAACTTTGGTGGTTTCTTATGACCAGCGGAAAAATCAAAATCTACTGCCACATCATCCAGTCGGAGACGAGTCCGACGAATCGGTTCATCGGTTTCACTGTGAGCATCAGAACGGCTGATATCGGCAGAGATAACCCAGTTATCCAGGGTCCAGCTGTTATTCATAGCAAAAGACAGCGACTGGTGATTAGATGTCGACGATTCCCGTGACAACTGCAGGTTGGTATTCTCTGCCGTGCCCGCGACCAGACTGTCCCCTATTAATGTAGCGTTGCTTACCGGTCCACCCAGCTCAATATCCATACCGATTTCGTCGAATTCAACATCCAGATCCGACCAGAGAAGATCGACATTCATCTCATGCTGTTCACTGCTTTTCCATTGCAATGCAGAACCTAACGACATCCGCTCTTTGTTTTGCCGCTCCAGTGTTGGACGATGACGACCATTACCAAAGACTTCACTGAAATCCTGTGCCGCGTCAGCTGAATCCAGCTGACCACGAATCCAGTTCCAGTTCATTGACCGGTCCTGACGAATTTCCCGCTCAGAATAGGCGCCGGAAAAGAGAATACCCAACGTATTATCAGTATTAGTCCAGCGATATAAGCCTGAAAGCTTTGGATCTGTACTGTCTGCCAGATCGGATTGAGTTAACTTAGCCGATACCGCACCTGTATTTTCCAGTCCTAAAGGCCGGAATGTTTTAATAGATAAATCTTTTGGGGCTCCACTTGTTACCAAAGACGGTGTAACCGTTGCTAAAGAAATTGAGCTGGAAGACAAGCTGGAAAATATGGGTGCGCAGATGGTCAAAGAGGTTGCTTCAAAAACTTCTGATGTTGCCGGTGACGGGACCACCACTGCTACTGTGTTAGCACAAGCGATTGTGGTCGAAGGTCATCGTAACCTGGCAGCAGGAGCGAATCCAATGGATCTCAAGCGTGGAATTGATCAAGCAGTTGCTGCTGCAACTGAGCAGTTGCACAAAATGTCCAAGTCGGTTTCCGATTCCAAGGAAATCGCTCAAGTGGGTAATGTATCAGCAAACAATGATTCCACAATTGGCGACATTATTGCTGAATCCATGGAAAAAGTAGGTAAGGACGGTGTGATAACCATTGAAGAAGCAAAGACTACTGAAACCAGTTTGGAAGTTGTAGAAGGAATGCAGTTTGACCGCGGCTATCTTTCTCCGTACTTTGTTACAGATTCAGAACGGATGGAAGTGGTCCTGGATGAACCTTATATTATTCTGGTGGAAAAGAAGGTCAGTAACATGAAGGATATTCTTCCTGCAATTGAGCAAATCGCCAAGACAGGTAATCCTTTCCTGATTGTTGCAGAAGACATTGAAGGTGAAGCATTAGCAACCCTCGTTGTCAACAAACTGCGTGGCACCCTGAAGTGTGCAGCTGTTAAAGCTCCAGGTTTCGGTGACCGCCGCAAGGCCATGTTGGAAGATCTCGCGATCCTTACAGGAGGAGACGTAGTTTCCGAAGATATGGGAATGAAACTCGAAGACCTGACACTTGCTAAACTTGGGAAAGCCAAGTCTGTGGTCGTTGACAAAGACAACACTACTGTTATTGACGGTGGTGGTGATAAAGCCAGCATCAAGTCCCGCATCAATCAAATTCGTGCTCAGATCGAAGATACATCTTCTGATTATGATCGTGAAAAGTTGCAGGAGCGTCTTGCTAAATTGGCTGGAGGTGTAGCTGTGATTAACGTTGGAGCTGCAACTGAAATCGAAATGAAAGAGAAGAAGGCTCGAGTAGAGGATGCTCTGCATGCAACACGTGCCGCTGTTGAAGAAGGAATTGTTCCTGGAGGCGGAGTTGCTTTGCTGCGTGCTATTGAAACTGTCGAAAAGACTGTAAAAGGCATAAAACAGCATGACCAGAAAGTTGGTGCTGAAATTGTGCTTAAGGCACTTGAAACTCCTATACGTCAGATTGTAGCTAATGCAGGACTCGAAGGTGCGTTGATTGTCGATAAAGTAAAAGCCAGCAGCACAAACGAAGGCTTTGATGCACAAGAAGAAACTTATGTTGACATGATTTCAGCCGGAATCATTGATCCGACTAAAGTTGTTCGAACTGCCCTGGAGAATGCAGCATCTGTAGCTGGATTGCTGTTGACCACAGAGGCAGGCATACACGATGTCCCAGAAGAGAAAGCAGCTGGTGGTGGAATGCCGGGTGGTGCTCCTGACATGGGCGGAATGGGAGGTATGGGAGGTATGGGCGGAATGATGTAATTCCGGTTCAGAATCCATTCTGATTAATAAAGGCGGGTCGGCTCTGAGAGTCAGCCCGCCTTTTTTGTTTTTGGATTATTTTAAAAGAGGAATTAACTTTGAAGATTCTAAGGCGGAATCAGTTATTATTTTCTACTGCTTCCAGGGATTCTTTGCAGATTATACAAAAAGTGGTTACAGGTCGAATGAGCAATCGCTTTTCATCAATTTCCTGACCGCATTCTTCACAGTATCCAAATGTTTTCTTTTCTATCCGTTCCAGGGCTTCTTCAACCTTACCAAGTAGTTTGCGCTCCCGGTCCCGAATTCGTAAATTATTGATGTGTTCAGTTTCCAGTGAGGCCCGATCATTGGGATCAGGATAGAGCGTACTTTCTTCCTGCATGCCGTGTACGGTTTCATCAGATTCACCAATAATTTCCGTTTGCAATTCTTCCAAACGTATTTTGATTTTTTCCAGCTTTTTGTGCAGCATTCCTGCTCCCTCCATATAGAATGCGTTTTTTATTCATTAATTTGTTACAACCCATTCTACAGTTTTTAAAAAATCTCGAAAGTTTTTTATTGAAAAATTTCAATCAAGCTTCATAAAAGCTACAGAGGTCAAAATGCGATTTGAAAAACTGGTAACGTCAAGCTAACACTGTTAGAATTTTCTACAAGTCGCCGGTTGAGGAGAGATTCCCGCACCGTCTAAACTTGTGAGCGCACCTCGTTGGATTTAGATGAAAATATACCTGAAATTATTCGGCATTTTTGGAGTTATATTATTAACTCAAATTTCATGTTCTTCAAAAAACTATCATCAACCAAAGGGACAGATAGAAAATCTCACTCCTTCAAAATATCAAAAAACCCCTTTAACCCGCCAAAGTGTTGAAATCACCAAAAAAACTTATAGTTTCAAATATAAATTTTCATCTCCTTCCAATGAGTGGTTTGAATGGAGTTGGACTTATAAACGGCTTGAGACCAATGAAATGATAAACAAATTCGGAATCTCCAAGTCCATTTTTGAACCTTTTCAGGCTACAGAAAAAAATGTTAAATCAAGAAATCGAATAATAAAGACCTCATTATTTAAGAAGGATATAAAAATTGATAAAAAGTTCTATAAAAAATGGAATTTGGATGATGTGTTAAATCAACCGTTCCACAAGTGGTGGAAAACCCACAAGGAGTTATTTGAAACACCGTCAACCGTTGATATTGACAATCTCAATGGTTGGACACCTAAACCTCATTTTCGTTTCTTGAGAGTGGATACAAGGAACAATTACACCAATATTAAGAAGGGAGTTCTGGAAGGAATTGAGGACTTAATAGGACAAAAAGTTGATAAGGTTTCCCAATTTCCAGTAACAGGACAACCAAGATATGACAACGAAATTATAACTTACAATCTTCTGATCAGAAAACTTAATGGTGAAGACAACGAAAGTATATTTGAAATTGAAAAAGGAAGGTTCAAAAATATTGATAAACCAGACAAAGGGGGGAATTTTTATGAGAAGAAAAAATTTAATGGGAAAGTTGAAGTTTTGAGTGAATCAAAACTTTGGGGAAGTTATCGTGAATATATGAAATTGACTCCTAAAGAAAGAGAAATCCAGTATGCGAAAGTTGACCGCAAAGAAGATGTTTTTGAAAGAGAAGAAGGTATTTACCGAACACGAAGGTTGAAGACAGAGGGTTTAAGGATTGGAAGTCAATTTCGTTCTGCACTCACATTGGAAATCAATAGGAAGATGAAGAATTACCAACAAATTCTAAATGGTGTTGCACAAGGAATTTATAGGGAACAAATCGAGTTCTAATAAAGATTAAACCATTCCACAATCCGATTCTATCTTTTGTAATCTATTGAATCCCTCAACCAAACCCAACCATTTTCATCCTTTAGTTCTTCGTCAGGAATTTCAGACATAGGTCTTCCATACTTCTCAAGTATTTTCTTTCTTTCCTCTTTGTATTTTCTCTTAGTCATTCTGGGGGTTCATATTATAACCCATTTTTCCACAATTTCTTTTGGAGGATAAAGTAGTTTCATCATAAATTCATCAAGTAACTTGGACTTTCGTTCTTTGACACATCGTTCAATTAAATCTTTATCAATATGTGATATTGTTTTGCTTCAGATGGAATTGGAAAAATCTATTGCATGAGTTAGTCACTTTTAGATTGTGCAACTATGCTGCAATTTTAATTTTATTTTTTCTTGACCTCTTTTCTCTGGCCTCTTCGAGTTTTTTGTCCCTTTGCTGAAAGATCTTATTTTCTCTTCCTTCGAGTTTATCCATCGGTGTAACATATCCTATAGCACTGTGCAGTCGTTTTTCGTTGTAATGCTGAATGTACTTTTCAACCAGTTCTCTTGCCTCCTGAAGAGAAAGCGGTGAGCCAGGTCGAACACATTCCCCTTTCAAAGTTTTGTGCCAGCGTTCGAGCTTTCCATTACTTTGTGGATAATACGGAGATGTCCTCACATGTGTCATACCCGATATTCGAATGAACTCTTTAAAATCCTTTGCGATGAACTGAGGCCCATTGTCCGATATTATTCTCGGCCTGGCCGCAGGATATTTTTCCTTTGCCCTTTGCAGAACCATCTCAACATCACTCTCTTTCATTGATTCGCGAATCTCATGGTGAACGATATAACGACTGCAGCCATCCAGAACGCTGCAGAGATAATAGAAAGTACCCTTGATATTCAAATAGGAAATATCAATATGCCAATGTTCATGGATCGCGAGAGGTTGCACAAAACCGCTTCCTTTTCTGCTCTCCTTTTTGGACCAGCGCTTCAATAATCCCGCTTTGCTTAAAACACGGTACACACTACTTGGGCTGACTGCTACAATATCTTGATCCATCATCATGTATGTGCAGCGTCGATACCCTTCGAGCGGATTTTTATACCAAAACTTCACAATGGATTCCTTCTCCCACTCTTCAAGCCAGTGATCGCGAGGGACAGTGCCATTATGCACATTTACCTCTCCATAGCGTGTTTTCCAATGGTAGTACTTGCTTGAAGTTATTCCAAGCCAATCCACAAAACACGGCACTTTGATCTTGGCTTTTTTTGACCATAATCCTATAAAATCAACAACATTGTCTCTTAAATCGGGTTGAGTCCATTGACCACTCAGACTTCCCCAAAGTTTTTTTTAAGCCTTATATGCTCTTCCATCAGTTCAGAGAGTACTTCATTTTTTATCTGAAGCTTTTGCTCTAAGGCCAAGATCTTCTTTGCCTTAGAACGATCCTGAATCTTTTCTACTTCAAAGGTCCTTGCTCCTTGTTCAAAAAATTGCTTCTGCCAACGATAAAATACTGTCGGACGGAGTTCGTATCGTTCGCAAATATCGGAAATAGGTATCTTCTCCAGCAGATGCTTCCTTAAGATGATTACTTTCTCCTGAGCCGTATAGCTCGTTCGGTTCTTACGCATTTTATTCTCCTGTTTGGGTTATCATTTAAGACTAACTCAAAACATGGAAAATTCCAATTCACGCTGAACCAATACAATATGAGTAATCTCGACCTTTGTGGATGCATCATTTTTCGGATTCCCTTGTTCTTGTATTTCTTTATAGTATTTACTGTCTTGTCAAAATCCCTTCCTATTTCTTCAAGGGTTAACCTTTCTCTATCATGTAAACCGAAATATAATCGCAACACATTCTCTTCCCTTTTAGTAAGAGTTTTCAACATATCCCGAATATAATTCTTTCGGT
>LSNO01000102.1 GCA_002082305.1 SAR324 cluster bacterium SAR324-CTD7B | reverse complement strand
GGCAATGCAATCATCAATAACAGCAAAGACAACAGTGTAATTTTAATTATTCTCATATTAACTCCTTTGAAAAGGGTTAAGCAAAAAAGGAATCCTCACCATTAAGAAATCCTAAGGGAATCCCAGTTAAACAAAAGGGAAATCCAAGAGGAAACAGTCTCACACAATCATACAACTATTGTCAATATTTTATTAGAAAGTCTAAAATAATTTTAATTTCTCTACTAAAAGTACTAAGATTTTAATCCTGTTCGCATTTCTTTTTTTAACAGAATGTGTACAACGTTTTCATTATTCATCTTTCTTGACGATCCATTCATGTTCAGGATCATTATAAAATTTCCAAATCCGTTTTGGGCCCGCCATCACATTCAGGTAATACAGATCATATCCATGCGGCGCACCGACTGGATGATAACCACGAGGGACCTGAACAACATCCTGATTGTGAACCGTCATGGTTTCATCCAGGCTTCCATCATCTGTATAAACACGCTGAAAAGCAAAACCCTGGGGTGGATCAACATGAAAATAATATATTTCTTCCAATGATGATTCTTCCGGTAAATTGTCTGAATCATGCTTGTGCGGCGGGTAACTCGACCAGCTTCCGTTTGGTGTAATTACTTCTACCACCAGCAGATTATCTGCTTTTGCCGTTTCCGGAAGAATATTACAGATGTGACGAATGTTGGTTCCATCTCCTCTTGTTTCGTAGGTCATATCATCCGGAGAAATTAAACGAGCCGGATAATTCCCTTTCCCCGGAGCAGAGCATACTGCCAGTTCCAGGTCAGTAAGCGCTTCTATTTCAAACCGATCATCATTGGGAACATAAACGGCGAAGGGCGGTTTCCATTCTTCGCCGGGAGCTTCGGCAAAAACGCTCATACGTTCGCCCAAATTATCCCATGATTCATCACGGGATTTTATATCGGCTTTGCCGGTGACAAGCACCAGGCAAACTTCGCGGTCAGCTGTTTCCAGTGATAATGATTGTCCGGATTTGAGTTTAAAAACATCGAAACCGACATATTTCCAGCCGGCAGATTCCGGAGTGATATTTTGGATGCGCCCTTCAGAATTGATCGGCTGTACGCGTGAAAGTAAAGAAGTCATAATATGTCAGTTAAATGTTGTGCCAAATATCAATCACCTGTTGGTAACGTTCTGCGATCATCTCAGATACTTCAGACTTGTTAATTTTTCCCTCTGCAAACTGCTCCCATGCTTCCCAGAAAATACTGCGCCCGATGGCGAATCCACAAGTATGCGGTGTTGAACGGGCTACGCTAAACCATGTTTTGAATTGTTCAATTGGAGCATTTTTTCCGAGAATAATTACTCCAACATCCGGATCGTATTTATCCAGAGTTGCGGTCATAGTTTGCCACTCTTTTTCTGTGTCGAGAGCAGTGATTTTCCACCAAAATGGGGAAATTCCGGCTTGATAAACTTCAGACATTGTTTCTCCCAAAGATGATCCGGTTTCTGGAAAATCTTCCGGAATAATCAATTCGATCATCAGTTTGCGTTTGAGTGCTGTGCAGACCTCGTTTAATTTTCGGAGTTGGCTGAGTTGTACCTCTTTTTCTTCCGGACTCATTTGTGTATGAAAATGCCACAAAACCTTCACAAACCAACCTGCCGGTCGTTCCAGGAGTTGTTGATAAAGTGAGCCATCCTTTAACCAACTCAGTGGAAATGCTCCAGCTTTTTCAATTGGTACACCGATAACGTAATCTGCATCAGCAGAATTATTGAGGATGGTTTGACCATATTCCGGATCAATTAAAATGGCGAGTCCTTTATTTTTGTTAGCTTCATGGACTTTTTGAAAACCTTTATAAACTTGTTCTTTGAATGTTGAAATCAAATCCAACGGCAAATCATTTTCGCGGCAACTGTCTTCAAATTGTGTGCGGTGGTCGTAAGCCAAAATCAACAATTCTTCCCGCACCGGACGTTCCGGATTCTGCGGTTGTCGTAATTCAGTTCGCAAATGCAGTTGATTCATTTTAGGCCAGAACGTCTGGTGCGGATGCTGCGCCAAATTTGAAAAATTGTCAAAGTTGCTGATAAAATATTCTATTTCTGCAAAAGACGGCGAAGCCGGAGAACATCCGTGACGCGTAACCACCAACGCTCCACAGGCATTTCCGTAAAGTGCGCAAGTTTCCAGATTTTCGTTCCGCAACCAACCCCGCAAAAATCCGCTCATAAACGCATCTCCCGCACCCAAAATATTCAGCACCTCAATCGGAAAAGAGCGGGCGGAAATCGGTGTGGAGGATTCCGGAGAAAAAACCTCACAACCTTCCGCACCACGCTTGAGTACGACTGTAGCGGATGATTGTTTCCGAATGGCAGCCAAACAGCTTTCCAGTGTTTCAGTTTCGTAAGACTCGCTTCCGGCAATTAAAATTTCTTCTTCGGTACCGACAATCAAATCGAGTTCTGCAAGAAACGGCTGGAGTTCCTGCGTCACAGTTTTTGAGGCAACAAAACGGGTTTCACCGTCTCCCGCATCTGTCAAGCCCCACAAAACCGGACGATAATCAATGTCCAAAATTACAGCACATCCGGATTCTTTAGCGACCTTCACGGCTTGCCGAGTGGCCTCCCGCATCGATGGTGTGGACAATCCGGTTCCGGTAATCAACAAGGCTTTGGCGTTTTTGAAAATTTCCGGATTTGCATCGCTGGGAAGAATCTGCATATCGGCGCAATTTTCCCGATAAAAGATCAAGGGGAAACGATCCGGAGGACTCACGCCCAGCAAAACCAATGCAGTCAAATGTTC
>LSNO01000101.1 GCA_002082305.1 SAR324 cluster bacterium SAR324-CTD7B | reverse complement strand
GACCTTCGGGTTATGAGTTCTATGTTCCCCCCTATTACTGGTTAATATATTCTTATACTAACTGATACTATCTATATAATAACAGTGCGTTATGGAATAATCAATTGTTATTCAGTTATACCAATTTATAGGCAATAATACGGCTTATAGACACCTATATGGACACCTATATGGACACACGCAAAACACACTGCATCTTCAAGACACCGTCATTAATATCTAAATATTGCAATTCTGCTTGATTTAAGGGATAATGGTCAGTATTATCTTAGTGAATGAATTCTTCGTAGTCTATACTCTAATGACCGGATATTTCATTTTCATTCAATATTCATAAGGAGAAATGAAGTATGAGTAATATTAAGGTTGCAATTATTGGCATCGGAAATTGTGCAAGTTCGCTGATTCAGGGAATCCATTACTACCGTGATAAAAAACCTGATGATGCCATCGGCTTGATGCATTGGGAAATTGGTGGTTACAAACCTTTCGACATTGAAGTGGTTGCCGCGTTTGATATAGACATTCGCAAAGTAGGACACGATGTCAATGAAGCCATCTTTTCCAAACCCAATTGTACTACCGTTTTCTGTAAAGATATTCCACAATCTGGCGTAAAAGTACAGATGGGTAAAGTTATGGACGGCTTTTCGGAACATATGAAAGAATATCCTGATTATAGTACCTTTGTTCTTACAGATGAACCTGAACCAACGGAGGAAGAGCTAGTTAAGCTGTTAAAAAATTCCGATATCGATGTG
The DNA here is from genome assembly GCA_002082305.1 of SAR324 cluster bacterium SAR324-CTD7B. Lineage (GTDB taxonomy): Bacteria > SAR324 > SAR324 > SAR324 > NAC60-12 > Arctic96AD-7. Next base: position 11,580 of record LSNO01000101.1, on the reverse strand, counting down.
CTAATGAATTACCTTCCGGTCGGTTCAGAGCAAGCGACACGGTTTTACGCAGATAGCGCGTTGGAGGCGGGTATTGCTTTTATCAACAACATTCCTGTCTTTATAGCAAGCGATCCATTATGGGTGAAGCGTTTTGAAGAGAAAAATATCCCAATTATTGGAGATGACATTAAAGCACAGTTGGGCGCGACCATCACACACCGAACATTGACTGACTTGTTCAAAAAACGGGGAGTTAAACTTGAGCGGACTTACCAGTTAAATACCGGCGGCAATACCGATTTTCTGAATATGCTCAACAGTGCCCGTCTGGCCTCCAAAAAGGAATCCAAGACCGAGGCTGTGCAGGCGGTGACAGCTAAACGCCTTGAGGATGAAAATATACATGTAGGCCCAAGTGATTATGTAGCATGGCAGAAAGATAATAAAGTCTGTTTTATCCGCATGGAAGGCAAAATGTTTGGTGATGTGCCGATGAATCTTGAAATGCGGCTTTCCGTGGAAGATTCGCCCAATTCGGCGGGAGTTGCGATTGACTCCATCCGTTGTGCCAAACTCGCGTTGGATCGTAAACTAGGCGGTGTTTTGACCGCACCTTCAAGTTATTTATGTAAGCATCCACCGGTTCAATATACAGATGATGAGGCGTATCAATTAATGGAAGATTTCATAAATCAAGACGTTTAATCATGTATGATTATGACACAACATTTTAGCGAACTTTCAACCTCGTATAATGAGTTGCGCACTACTGACGAGGAGCCTATTGATTATGTTAAAGATTATTTGTCTGATACAGAATGTATTAAGGGGCTTGACATTGGTTGCGGTAGCGGGTCGATACGATCTTCTGATGTTGCAAAAAATACCGGTTCTTTATCTAAATTTGTGCTGACGTTAACAAGGCCATGGTTGATGAGACGAAAAATTATCTCAAACTCCATGCGCAAAGTCGGTTTATAGCAAAACAAATAGATGCGGAAATAATTGATTTTGAACCCAGTTCACTTGATTTTGTATGCAGCTCTTCCACTGTTGCCTTGCAAACCTGAAAAAGTTTTCCGAATTGGTAAACCTGAGAGTGTAGGTACTCCATAGAACGTCCTTTCCGTTAACCTTTGCAAACAGTCTTCAGTCTCAATCTATTAAAGACTTACCCAGCTAGCTCAGGGCCTGATATGCTTCTCCTGCTTCTGAAAGCACTTATTAGCATCTCTGCCTCATCATCTCCTGTGAGTAACCCCCCACTAATTCTTCACAGTCATACACAACCTACAAGAAAATATCACTTTAATAGAATTGAAGAATAGCTGGTTTGAAATGGAGTTTATTGGTAAGCTGGGAGACTTTATTTATGGCACCCGCATGTGCGCATGTGAGGGAGGCAACCCCACAAAAAAGTAGGTGTCCATATAGGTGTCTATAAGCGGTATTATTGCCTATAAACTGGCATCACTCTATAACAACTGATTTTGCCTTAATTGACTGTAATTCTAAAGCTAATATCAATTCATATTACCCAATATAATTCAATAGTAATGGTTTAAAACGGACTGAAAACCTTCCCTCTCCTTTAGTACGTTAAAAGCAGTTTGCAGTGTCTTCTCAGGATCTTGACTGAAGGCTATTCTGAAAGGTCGGATTCCACGTCCCATCATCATTGTTCTACGTGCCTGGCTAACATTTGTGAAGGCATAAATGTCACTATAAACCGGACGGCAATTACAAACTAAATCGGCCATCACACCACGTCGTGTAATCACAACTATGCAGCGTGCATCTAAAGATTGAGCTAACTCCACTGCAGCCAGCGACAATTTCTGTTTATCACTGTCAGTATTAAGTTTGTCAACAAAACGCAAACCCGGATGTTTTTCCACGTGTTCAGCAATGTTAACAAGTTGGTCGATACAACGCAGTGGATATTTTCCGACAGTAGTTTCTCCTGATAACATCACCGCATCCACTTCTTCAAAAACCGCATTGGCCACATCTGTCACTTCAGCACGTGTGGGTATTGGATTTGAGATCATTGATTCGAGTAAATGCGTAGCCACGATCACTCTCTTCCCCTGCTCAGAACAAGATCGTACGATTTTTCGCTGTACAGTTGGTACTGTGTGGATTGGAATTTCAATTCCCAGGTCACCGCGGGCGACCATTACTCCATCGACTTCAGCAATGATTTCATTGACATTCGAGACCCCTTCCTGATCTTCAATTTTTGCAATGACTTTGATTTTTCCAACTTTATCGCCAAGTAGTTCTTTTAACTGATGAATGTCTGAAGCCTCCCGAACAAATGAAAGGGCGATGTAATCAACGTCGTGTTCAATACCAAATAATATATCCCGGCGATCCTTTTGAGTGATAGCAGGAAGATTAACTCTAATTCCCGGAAGATTGACATGACTTTTACTCTTGAGAACACCTCCGTCAAGTACACGGCAACGCATCATTCGTTCAAGTTTTTCCAGTACTTCCAAGTTTATCAAACCATTATCAACTGTGATTTTATCGCCTGCATGGACAGAGCTGATCAAATCGTCATAGTCAACATGGATGGATGTTTCCTCAACTTCACTTTCTCCTCGAACTACAATCGAAATCACAGATCCTTTTTTTAAATCCAAATCAGAGGCAAGATGGCCGGTCCTGATTTCCGGTCCCTGAGTATCTAACAAAATTGCAATGGGAAATTTTACTTGACGGTTGAGGGTTTTGATGAGCTTGATTACATGTTTATGCCAGTCATGATCTCCATGAGACATATTGAGTCGAGCGATATTCATTCCTGCCCCAGCCATTCGTTGGAGCATTTCGAAGGATTCCGTTTCGGGACCAATTGTACAAATTATTTTTGTTTTTATTCGTCTGTCGTCCATGAAATATTTGAACTGATTAAAAATTAAAATTGAACAAAGACTCTTTATCTTTTGAAAATATTTTTCCCAAACCTAAGTGTATTACTATGAAAATTATATACTTTTGATCAATAAACAACAAGATTAACACCCGAATGATTGGGTTTAACTGCAGATCAAAAGTTTTTCTGCCGAACGCATTATTTGTTTTTTGAATTGAGCAATATTGGAGGTTGTGTTGTTATAATCAGCTGGAATGACTATTTATCAACAACATCAAACTAATTGAATAACAACCATGACATCACTTCCACAAACCATTCGCTGGAATGCAGGTGAACTCTATTTACTTGATCAAACAAAGTTGCCAATTGAGGTAATTGAAGAAAAACAGGAATCAGTGGAACAGGTTTGGGACTCCATCAGGCAACTGAAAGTTCGTGGTGCACCGGCTATCGGTGTGGCAGCAGCATACGGATTACTTGTCGCAATTCGGGAACAAACAGCATTGAATAAAAAAGAGCTTTTGCAGGAAATAGAAGTCAAAGCAGAGTATCTTGACAGTGCCCGTCCCACTGCAGTCAATTTAAAATGGGCACTTAATCGCATGCTGAAAAGTGCTAAAACTTTTTCCGGAGATGATTCGAAAGCCTTATACAGACATCTGGAAGAAGAGGCGATTCGGATTCACGAAGAGGATGTTCAACTGTGTTTGAAGATGGGTATTAACGCAGTGTTACTGATCAAAGAAGGCATGGGGGTTTTAACTCACTGTAATGCCGGAGCACTTGCTACAACTGGAATTGGAACTGCCACGGCTCCAATGTATCTGGCACATCAGAATGGAGTTCAGTTTCGTGTGTACTCTGATGAAACAAGGCCGCTGCTCCAAGGTGCCCGATTGACCAGTTGGGAACTTCAGCAATCCGGACTCGACGTGACTTTGCTAACAGACAACATGGCAGCGCATATTATGTCACAGGGACTGATTGATTTGGTTATTACCGGAACTGACCGCGTAGCGGCTAATGGTGATGTGGCCAATAAAATTGGGACACTTGGACTGGCGATCCTGGCAAAACACTTCGGCATTCCCTTTTATGTGGCTTGTCCGTATTCCACGATTGACTTAAACACTGCTGAAGGCAGTGAAATTGTGATTGAAGAAAGAAAGGCGGAAGAGGTTACCCACTTCGGTTTGCGAAGAACTGCTCCAGAAGAAATGAAAGTCTGCAATCCTGCTTTTGATGTTACTCCGAATGAACTGGTAACAGGTTTGATAACAGAAAAAGGAATTATGCGTGCGCCTTTTGGTGAGAATTTGAGCAAAGAATATCTTTAATCAGAGAAATAAAATACCAATGAAAAACTTGTGGGATCCAAAAGAAGCTTCTCAATTTGAAGAAAACTCACTCCAAATGAGAGTCTATTCCTCACGTTTGCTGGGGAACAATTCCGATCTGGTACTGCACGGTGGCGGGAATACTTCGGTCAAATTCCAGGAAACCAATTTGTTTGGCGAAGAAGAAGAGATTTTGTACGTCAAAGGCAGCGGCTGTAATTTGGCTACGATTGAAAAGAATGGCTTTACGCCGCTTCGTTTGAAAACATTACGGAAATTGGCGGAGGTGGAAAACATCAGCGATGTGGAAATGGTACGTCAGCAGCAAATGGCCATGACCAATCCTGATGCACCCAGCCCGTCCGTGGAAGCTCTGCTGCATGCAGTTATTCCTTTCAAGTGGATTGATCATACACACGCAGATGCAGTTGTAACCATCACCAATACTCCCCGTGGAAAGGAGTTGATTCAGGAAATATACGGTGAGCGTCTGTTCATCATTCCTTATGTGATGCCCGGATTTAAATTGGTACGCAAAGTCCATGAGCTGGCCCGGAATGTTGATTGGAATCAATACGAAGGTATGGTACTGCTAAATCATGGTATATTTTCGTTTTCTGAAAGTGCTCTTGAAAGTTACACGCGGATGATTGATTTAGTGTCGCTGGCAGAAAAGTATCTGGGAAAGAATTCGACCATTAGCAGTACGTTACCCCAGGACTCCGTTCCGGGGAAAGCGTTTTTTCCGGAACATCCGACACTTCAAACTCTTGCCCGTATTCGCCGCAAGGTTTCTGAAATTCGTGGGTCCGCAATGTTGGCTCAATTGAATTACGGTCCGGAAGCCCGCGGTTTTGCAAACCTGCCAAACGTCAAAGAAATTGCGACCCGCGGTACAATCACTTCTGACCACTTGATCCGCACCAAACCGGTCCCAGCTGTCCTCGATCCGGAAAATTTGGAGAAAAGCCTTGAAAATTTTGCCTCCGGATACAAAGCGTATTTTGAGCGGCAGACTAACGGACAACAAACCTGTTTGGATTGTGCACCACGCTGGGGTGTCTGGCCGGGAAAGGGTACGGTCGCATTCGGAAGAAATATAACAGAATCCGGAATTGTTTCCGACATTGTAGAACATACTGTAAAAGCCATTCAGCACGCAGAAGCAATTGGAGGTTGGAAACCGGTTACGGAAGAACATTTGTTTGAGGCAGAATATTGGGAACTGCAGCAGGCAAAACTCAAACCACGGAACGATGTAAGGGGCGTGAAAAATGATACTCCGGAATTTGAAGGAAAAATTGCTCTCGTTTCCGGAGCTGCAAGCGGAATTGGATTGGCTTGTGCCAGAGAACTTTTCGAGCAAGGCACGGTTGTTGTGGGTTTGGATTTAAATCCGGATATCTCAAACATATTGTCTGAACCGGGTATGCTGGGTATCGAGTGCGATGTGACCGATCAAAAAGCAGTCAGTGAAGCAGTGGCAGTAACTGTACGTAAATTTGGAGGGTTGGACGTTCTGGTTTTGAATGCTGGGACTTTTCCGGCAGGACAGACGATAGAGGAAATGGATGAGCAAACTTGGTCCAAAAGTCTGGCGATCAATTTGACAGCTCCTCAGCAATTGCTTCAGTCCTGTGTCCCCTTTTTAAAAGAAGGAATTGATCCGGCAGTAATCTTTATGGCCTCCCGGAATGTTCCTGCTCCAGGACCCGGAGCTTCTGCTTATTCGGTTCCAAAAGCAGGTCAAACTCAAATGGCCAGAATTGCGGCTTTGGAGCTGGGTAAATTCGGAATCCGTGTCAATATCCTTCATCCGGATTGTGTTTATGATACAGGACTTTGGACTCCGGAAGCCTTGGAGCGCTCTGCAAAACGCTATGGTTTAACCGTTGAAGAATACAAAGGACGAAATGTTTTGAAAAAGGATGTTAAAACGAAAGAAGTCGCACGGATGGTCTGCGCGATGGCCGGTTCGGTTTTTGCGAAAACAACAGGTGCGCAAATTCCGATTGACGGCGGAAATGAACGGGTGATTTGAAACACTCAAAAACTCTATAATTTAAAAGGAAATTAAATGGCTGATTTAGATGCAGTTAAAGAAACGAAAGAATATTATCTGGATATTCCTCAAAAATCAGAAGCATTTTATCTGAAAGGTTCGAATGCACTTGGTTGGGGAATGCAAAACCGGCTGGCGCGGATTTTCAATCCAAAAACCGGACGGACAGTGATGCTGGCTTTTGACCACGGTTATTTTCAGGGTGCGACCACCGGGCTTGAGCGGATTGATGTTAACATCATGCCTCTGGCTCCGTATGCCGATACACTGATGTTGACGCGTGGTATTTTACGAAGCGTTGTTCCGCCTTCAATGACAAAAGCCATTGTCATGCGTGCTTCCGGAGGAACCAGTATGCTCAAGGAATTGTCCAATGAAGAAATTGCTGTGGACATTGAAGATTCAATTCGCATGAATGTGGCTGCAATGGCAGTGCAGGTTTTCATTGGCGGAGAACATGAAAAGCAATCTATTATCAACATGACCAAACTTGTTGATCAGGGAACGCGTTACGGAATTCCAACTTTAGCTGTGACTGCAGTCGGAAAAGAAATGGTACGTGACGCCCGTTATTTCAGGCTGGCAACCCGGATTTGCGCTGAACTTGGTGCACACTACGTCAAAACGTATTATGTCGAAAAAGATTTCGAAACCGTAACTGCCAGTTGCCCGGTACCGATTGTGATTGCCGGAGGAAAGAAACTTCCGGAACTGGATGCCTTAAAAATGGCCTGCAACGCTATTCAGCAGGGCGCAGCAGGTGTGGATATGGGCCGCAATATCTTTCAGTCTGATGCTCCGGTCTCCATGATCCAGGCTGTTAGAGCCGTGGTTCATGATAATGAATCTCCTGAGAAAGCATTTGAGCTTTACGAAACCCTAAAAGCTGAAGGTTGATTTATACTCAAAATACAGACTCAAAATTATTGGATGCTATTCCAATTATCTTTTGATCCTCTTTTTTTTCTTTTTCTTCTTTTGTGGAAGCACCATTACTCTCCGGGCCTGGCAGTTAACGTTTTCTTTTTCAACTTCAGGCAATACTGAAAGGGCGGGAAGTCCTGAAGTACCCGGATCCTTGATTTCAACATGAGCACAGGCATAAAGCTCATCCATATAGGTATCTAAAAGGGCTTCACGCTTTTCTGAATACAAGGCATTTGAGTATTTGTTGTTTTGATCTTCTGAGAGATTTGTGCAGTCCAGATCTTGTGGAAATTGTTCTTCATAAATGTAGAGCAGATGATTCCCAATACTCGTTTGTACAACATTACTGATTTCACCGCGCTTTAAATTTTTGGTGGCCTCACCTATTTCTGCCAACAAATCTTCGGGCTTAAAAATTCCCAGCTTTCCTCCGGTACGTTGGGCACTGGAATCTGCAGAGTGAAGCTTTGACAATTCTTCAAATGTGATTCCGCTTTTGAAAGCTTGTCGAATAGTTGAAACCTGTTGCTGGATTTCTTCATCCGAACCCTGCAAAAGTATTTGCGCCAAACCCACTTTGCGCTCTTTTCTCAGTTGTTGTTCACAGAAGAACTTAATTTCATGGGATTCAATCCTGATTTTTGAATCGACTTCACGGTTAACAATGTGTTGTTTTTTATAATCACGTACCAGTTGTTCTTTTAAGTCTTCTTCTGCATAAACCTCAAGCAATTGAGGCTGGTCATCTGCAAGCCGATCCAGGCGGGATTCTATTTCTTTTACTCCGGGTTCAATTTTTAGCGCCTTTGCACGGTCCAGCAGCAGCATTTCCTGCACGAGGTTCATCAACAGCTGTTCATTCAGTTCTTTTTTTGTTTTTTCTGCAGAAGACTTTTGAGCCTGAATTGCAGCCGCCACATCCTGCGCTTCACTGCGTGTAAGCATCTGACTGTTGACGATTAAATATATTCGATCAATTACCTGTGCTTCTGCGTGAACATTGTTTGCGAAATATCCAAGTCCAAGTGTGAGGGCGGCAATCAGAAATAGTGAGTAATAATTAAAGTGCATAGTTGTTTTGTAAAGTTGCAGTTTGTAAGTGACGTAATTTCCAGGCTTGTTCCTGAAGTTCTTTTATCGGCAAACGGGAAAGCGTCCGGATTTTGCTCACCGTTGTCCGCTTGAATAATCTGTTGTCTAAAAAATATTCAGTAACTTTTGCATATGTCTGCCAGCGGTAAGTTTCATAATTTTTGAAGACAATTTTTAATTCCAGCCAGTTTTCATCTTCCAGCCAAAGCCTGTTATGTATTGAAATCAAGTCGTATGTTTTTGGATTAAGCAGGGCAAAGTGACCGGATTCGAAATCTCCTATCCTTAGAAATACATGATTGTCATCGCTGATGTGATAAGCAATAGCTTTATAAATAATTCCAGTTTCTTCTAGTGCTCTGCTTCGGTCATCCTCGTATCTTGACCGAAAACGGAGTTGGTGCGGCAAAATGTCTTCAGTCTCTAAAGTACGGTTGTCATTCAGAGAAATGGACAGAAGTTCATCTTTGTTTTCATAGTAAAAATGTAATAACTGTCCTTGTTCGTCCTGTGTTTCAACAATTAGAATTTCTCCATCCTTCCAATGAATGACCTGTTTAAAACTCCTTGCCGGCAGTTCAACAGGGTTTTTTGAAAATTCACCGTCTGCATTTTTTGCAAATGGGTCAAACACCTGAACAACGGTTTCCATTTTTGCACGTTTCCAACTCATCCGCTTCTCCATTTGGAACATCAAATCATCCCAGGTTAGTGGGAAAAAAGCGGCGGCCGGTGCAGCAAAGCAGAAAAGAGTTCCGATAAGAAAAATTAAGATAAGTCGCATTTAAATTAATAATTCTCTTTTCATTGATTTCTTAAAATGTTATGGTAATGCTAATAAGGTTCTCAGTTTTTACTGAAATGCGCAATCCTGAACCTCTTAAGATGTACCGAATGCATGCCGGGGATTAAATCTTGATGAATAGAAATGTGGAATTACTACTTTTCATGAACTTTTCATTATTGATTGCGAGATTATTGTTCAAACACCTTAATAAAACAGGAGTCTAAATGCGAAAACTAAACCTCTTATTGTCATTCATACTTGGTCTGGCTCTGTTGTTCAGCGGTTGTGCAGCAAAGAAGGCGGCTCCGAAACCTGAAAATTTTCTCACACTTGCTGATCTCACAGGCCGTGTTACTTTGAAAGAGGACTCACCGGGTGTACGTGTAATCAGGGTAAAGGCCAAAGCTTTCATCAAGCGTAACGATATTCGTGCGGCAAAAGCCAAAGCAATGGAAATCGCCGGTGCACAGGCAGTTGATGAAATGGTGCGCGAATTATTGGCTGATGAAGATTACAACAATAAATTTGCAGATATTGAACAGTATCTCTCGAAAAACATACAAAAGTACATTGTCAGCAGTGAAGTCAATGACGAGAAAAAAATCTTCGGTGGCAGATATTACGGAATAGATTCTGCCCACAAGGTTGATCGTCAGAAAGTTCTTGTTGCCCTACAGAAAGATCTCAAACTTATAAACAACAGTGCCAGTTCGCTCGTGGTGGTAATCACGAGCAAAAAAGACATCGATCTTTCTGCGTCTGGATTCACGTTCAAGGATATTGAAGAGTCCATGATGAACCAGATTCAAACAGATTTGAATCAGCGAGGTTTGAGAGCGATGGATTTTCGTAATGCTGTTACTTCGGCACAAACCGATGAAAAACTTAAGGAACAGTTTGGAAAGATTTCCAAAGAACAGTTCATGGCAATAGTTTCCGGAAGTCCGGCAGATAAAGCATTGCTTAATACTCAGATTCAAAATGCGGAAGAATTTTACACGACCGGACTCAGCCTGCTCCGACAACTAGCTAAGGTTGTGATTGAAGTTAATATTTTCGCAGTCAGCGGAAACATCAAAGGTGATATAGCACTTTCACTAAACGTCACGGCGAAAAACATCTCCACCGGACGAGGTGGTGCCTTTGCCAACTCAGTGATCAACGTCGCGCGGCGGGGTGGACCAAGCGTTATTACTTCGTCAATGATCACCGGTCTCGTCAAGGATTCCTACGCCGACATGCAGAAAGAGTTTGTTCCTCAAGTAATCAAAGAAATGTCTACGATCTCAGTTGGTGGGAATCCTCTCAAACCTTACGAATTGGTGCTCAAGGATTTCAAAAGTAAAGAGGCCCGTAGTCTAAGGACAAAACTGAAACAAGTTGAAAGTGATGATTTTCGTTACATCAGTTTCGACAATTCAGTACCGACGATTGTTACGATCATAGTACGTCATGCGGGAAAATCGGAAGATCTTGGTGATAAAATTATGGAAATATTTGACTCTATAGGAATCAATACAAAAGAACCTATTGTCGCTCCAGATTTAACAGATCTCGTTTTTGTGCGGATTCCAGATGAGGAGTAAACTACAGTTATTAGTTTAAAAATTATCTACTTTATTGCATGTTGATAGTTTGCAAAACACTAGAAATTAAAAAAGGAGTTATAATGCGTGCGATTAAACACAAAATGATTTGGTTAATGCTGATCATTTTCGTTATCACAGGATGTGCCAGTATCGAAAAAGCTGAGTCCCTGCACCGCCAAGGCGAAAAACAGGCAGCTTTGGAGATGGCCATTTCTTTGCTTGAAGACGACAGTCCAAAAGTTCGCTTACGAGCAGTTAAGCTGATCGGTAAAATTGGAGGACCTGAAGCTGGCCCAGCTTTACATCAACGATTGGGAGAACCGGATGATCGGGTTCGCCGAGAAGTCGTACGTAATTTAGGAAGTCTACAGTATGAACCTGCGATGGAAGACTTAGCTGATCTGGTTACCGAATCCAATGCAGATATGGTGCGTGCATTAGCAGATGCATTCAAAGCCTATGGAAAGCCCGGATTGGATTTGATTGTGTCCCGCTATGACTCCAGCCAGGGCTCTAATCGTGCAGACTACAAGGACTTGCTGATTGCTGTCGGGCCAGAAATTGCGGACTCGATCAGTAAACTCCTCAAGGGACGTTCATTCTTTGATAATCGAGACACTTTTGATATCCTCCGAAGTGTAAAAAATCCAAGAGTTGCTACTTTGATGTTACCATATCTTGCAGATGAAGAAATTGCAGATCAGGTAATGGAAGCCATGAGACACCTTGGAAGAAATGCAGTTGAAGCAACTATTACCGCCCTTCAAAAGCAAAAGAAAACCGGAGAATTATTGGTCACTGAAAGATTGATTAGGATTTTGGGTCTACTCAAAGCAAAGTCTGGAATTGAAATGCTGGAAAGCTACAGTCAGCATGACAGCGAACGTATCCGGAATGCGGTCGAACACTCACTCTTT
>LSNO01000100.1 GCA_002082305.1 SAR324 cluster bacterium SAR324-CTD7B | reverse complement strand
AGTTTTAGTTTGTAAAGTTTCGCTCGTTTTAATGTTGTCTACAACTTTGAGACTTTCCACAGCTTTCAGCTTTTCAGGGGGCAGAAGTGACACCTTTTCAGCACTGTCACTCAAATTCTCAACATCAGTCATTTGTAAACCTGCTGTCATTTTTGATTTCACTCCACCTTCAAGTACTTCAGCAGTTTTAGTTTGTAAAGTTTCGCTCGTTTTTATGTTGTCTACAACTTTGAGACTTTCCACAGCTTTCAGCTTTTCAGTGGGCAGAAGTGACACCTTTTCAGCACTGTCACTCAAATTCTCAACATCAGTCATTTGTAAACCTGCTGTCGTTTTTGATTTGACTCCACCTTCAAACTCTTCTGCTTCTTTGAAATTATCTGCAGCCAGTAAGCTTTTCTCAGTTTTAGTATTTGCTACAACTTGCAGGCTTTGCTCCGGGCTAATCTTTTCTGCAGCCGGTGGTATTTCTGCAGGCATAATCTTTACCAGGTTTTCTGCTACTGGTTTTGTAGCATCTTTTTCATTCCCCTGTAATCCTTGATGAAAAACAGTTTGTAATTCCTTTTGAAGAAGTCCTTCCAGATTTTCCTGAACAGGTTCGGGGCCTTGTACAACCGAATTATTTTCTTTTATCGGAATTTGTTGTCCTGTATTTGTTTGAAGGACAGTCTGTAAATCATCCTCCAAAAATTCAGCACCTTCTTCCGGAGGCTTTACCTGATGTAATATTTTTTGCAACACTGAATATTCAGTATCTTCTTCCGACTGAACTGGCAGATTTCTATTTTTCTGCATGACAGACTGTAAATCATCCTCCGAAAATTCAGCACCTTCTTCCGGAGGCTTTGCCTGATGAAATACTGTTTGCAGCAATGACTCCGGATTCTCCAAATCAGATTCCTGCAAAATCGATTGGAGCCCAGTTTCTGCCACACCCTGACTCGGTAAATTTTGAAAAGTGTTTTCATCTGAGACAACCCTTGGGTCAAGGACCTCAATCAATTCTTGTGGAAAAGGTTCCGATTTATTCAAAACTTTTGATCGAGCAGTATGAGTTTCTTCAGTCCAAAGATTGTCATCCAAAACTTCCGCTGGAATGGTTGACAACTCTGCTGTACCAAAAATATCCTCAACAAATTCTGGATTAGCTTGATTTTGAGTCAAAATGCTTGAGGCAAGTGAGGCAGTCAGACTATCCTCTTCCAGGAGTCCCTCAAGCAGGCTTTCGTCAAGAGGATGTTCTGCAAGGATTTCGTCCAAAGTAACATCGAACATCCTTTCTTCGCCCATTTCTCCGGAATCCACACCCAGTTCATCAGAAATAATTACCTCATCCGTACTGCTAAGAACTGCCTTTTGTCCAATTGCTTCCATAATCACTAACTCATTTTTTTCTTGTTATTTCTTCAATAATACTTGCAGATTCCTCTGCGCCCATACTGGAAAGTACTAATGAAGCTTGTTTTTCTTTCATCTGTTTCAGGATGCTCACAGCAATCATGCGATCAAGTTTTGCAAGTGATTGAGCAGCAATTGCCGCATCCATTTTTGAGTACAAAGCAACAGCTTTTTGTAGATGCGTATTGTCTTGGTTTTTCTTTTTTTTGATATCCTTTTCAATTTCCTGCTGAAGTTTCTCCAACTGGCTAACTTGACGTTGAATATCTTCCTGCAGTGTTTTGAGCTGCCCCTCTCTCCGGTCCAACTCCAGAGCTCTCAAACGTAATCTGCTCTGCTGTTCCGCAAGTCGGGTCAGAATTTCTTTCTCACTCTCAGTAAACTTGTGAGGTTTCTTTGTCTTTTTTCCTGCATCAGGTTCAGATGCACAAAATTCAAGCCCGTAGTCTGCACACAGTGCCCCAAAGACTTGTTTAATTTCGTCAATGGTGGTTGGTATGCTATAAGCGGGCCTTGCCATCATGACAAACATAAATAATAAACATAAGAATTTGAAATTGTTAGTAAAATTTAATAATTTATTCATTACATTCCTGATGTTGTAAAAGATTTTAAGTATGAAAATCTGTAAATATTAGGCAAAAAGTATATTAATTATAAGAATATCGTCGATAATTCTGGGCAATTTCATCCGCCTCCAAACGTTCCAAACGTTCCGTTTCATCTCTAAACTTTTTGATTTCTTTTTCTTTGAGAATCTCCAGAACCCGTTTTTTTTGAGTGGCTACGGTCAATTCATGTCGTTTCAGTTCCACAATATCCAGTTGTTCGTTTAGTTGATCTTGCGTGAGTTCCAGTTGTCTTTCAATTCTTTCCTGAAACCGGTCTCCCATCAACAGTTGATTTATAGTCACACCTTGTGTTTTTGCTTCATCTAAATCTTTATGATGGTGGTTTAAAGTTTCCTCCATAAGCTGTTTTCTGTCACGGTACTGCTGTTCAACCTGTACCTGTTCAGCAAGTGCTTTTTGATAGAGCTTTTCAAGACGCTCCCGGACGTGTAAGGCCGTTTCCAGGCGAAAACGCGGCATATTTAGTTTTTGGTTTAAGCTTTTAAATCAATTGAGAGAATTATTCCTGTGTTCAAATACATACAATTTAAGGAAGGATTTGCATCCAGTCTGCAAATTGTCTGCGAACGATAGACAAATGAGTTTCTTGTGGTGCAATTTCCCTGCAAAATCATCAAAGATAATTAGAATAGGGATATTAGTCAGGGGGTTTGAGGCAGGGTATGTAAATGATATAGTGCAACCGCAGCAGCATTGCTCACATTTAATGAGGAAACCTCATGGTTCCCCGGAATGCTTACCAGCCAGTCACAATGCTTCCGGACGAGACGACGAATTCCACGTCCTTCGTTACCCAGCACAAGTATAAGTGGCCGGTCTCGTGAAAAATCGGTAAAGCAGTCAGGAGCTTCTCCTTCAAGTCCGGCTACCCAAAAACCTTTTGTTTTTTGTTCATTTAGAAACCTGGCCAAGTTTGTTACAGAGATAACCGGTAACCACTCTAAAACTCCTGCAGAAGCTTTGGACGCAACTGGTGTTAATCCGGAAGAGTGATCTTGTGTAACTACGACGGCATTGACCTCAAAAAATCCACAAGTTCGAATAATTGCACCCAGATTATGGGGGTCTTCTATTTGATCAAGAACAACAAGTAATGGTTGTGTTGCAACAGCCGATTGTGGAAAATCAGGCATGCTGGTAAACGGCAAAAAGCCGCAACGTAAGACCACGCCCTGATGAACGGCATCCGGACACATTACCGTCAATTGAGAAACTGGAACTTCGCTCACAGGGAGCTTTATTTTTTCTGCAAGGATCCGGATTTCTCTCAGACGCTCGGAAGAATCTGCATCCTTTTTTAGATAAAGTTGATTCAGCAGACGTTTACTGTGCTGCAAAGCTCCCAACACAGGCTGGATTCCATAAAGCAATTCAGTTCGCTCCTTGAGTTTTGCACCCTTTTTCCTATTCATCTTTTGTCAAACGTTCCAGTGCAATTTTTAGCTCAGCATATTCATTGGTCACAGGAAATTCCGGATATTCTGTTATGATTTTTTTAGTTGGCCGGAAGAAAATTCCATGATCCGCCTCGTTTAGCATACTGATGTCGTTGTAAGAATCACCAACTGCAACTGTATGAAAATTGATTGCTTTCAACGCCTTCACAGCATGGCGTTTTTGATCTTTTTGACGCAGGCAATAGTCTACGATTCGCAAATCTTTATCCAATTTCAATGAATGACAAAACAAGGTCGGGTACTGAAGTTTGTGCATCAAAGGTTCTACAAATTCACGAAAAGTGTCAGATAGAATTATAACTTCATAACGTTGCCTCAACCATGTTAAAAATGCAAATGCACCATCCAACGGTTCCATTTGTTCCACTACTTTATGGATGTCCCGAAGTGTAAGATTATACTGGTCACAAATTTTTAAGCGGTAGCGCATCAATTCATCATAATCGGCAATATCACGGGTCGTCAGTTTCAAGTCATCAATATTACATAGTCTCGCCAGGCCTTGCCAGATTTCAGGAATTATGACTCCTTCAAAATCAAGACAGGCTACTGTCATTTTTTTGTGACTAAGCATTTGTATTTATTTGGTAAAGGTAAAATTTATAGCTATTTTACAGGGTTCATTGACGTTGAAAAATGTAATTATCCTGCGGCAGTGTTTCAAATACAACGTCCGCCGTCAACTTCCATACAAGTACCTGTCACCATGTCTGCTTCATCGGAACACAAAAAAAGTGCGGCGTTTGCCATGTCCTGCGGTTGACTCAAACGTCCCCACGGTATACTGGAAACAAATTGTGCTCGTTTTTCAGGCGTGTCTTCTCCCATAAAAAGATGCAGCATTCCTGTTTCCCCTGCCACAGGATTTATGGCGTTGACACGAATTTTAAATGATGCCAGTTCAATCGCCATGGCTTTGGTTGCAGTAATCATTGCGCCTTTGGAAGTGTTGTACCAGGCCAGTCCCGGGCGTGGACGCAGGCCTGCCGTTGAGGCAACATTCAAAATCATACCGTGTCCCTGCTCTTTCATCAGCGGTACTCCGTGCCTGGCAGTTAAAAATACAGATTTCACATTTACCGCAAAGATCCGATCAAACTCTTCCTCTGTGACTTCCGTCATTGGTTTGTTCCGATGAGTGGTTCCGGCGTTGTTGACCAGGATATCAAGCCGTCCCCATTGTGCAACAGTTTGTTGAATCATTGCTTCTACATCCGAATTTTTACTAACATCCGCAACAACTGCAATCGCACTGTCTCCAATTTCACCGGCAACCATTTTCGCCGCTTCCTCGTTAATATCTGCTACAACGAGCTTTGCTCCTTCTTCAGCAAAACGAGCAGCAATACCTCGTCCAAATCCGGAACCGGCTCCGGTTACAAGTGCAATTTTATTATTTAGACGCATATTTATTCTCCGTGATGAATGGCAATTGTTTTGGTTACAGAAAACCCGTAAAGTGCTTCAAAGCCTTTTTCGCGGCCGTGTCCACTTAGTTTGACTCCACCGAAAGGCAATTCGACGCCACCACCGGCACCATAGTTGTTGATAAAGACTTGTCCGGATTTGAGTTTTTTGGCCATCCGAAACTGCCGTGCTCCGTCTTGAGTCCAGACTCCGGAAACCAAACCAAAAGGCGTACCGTTTGCCAATTCAACCGCTTGCTCTTCATCTTGAAAAGGCATCACAGCTAAAACCGGCCCAAATAATTCTTCCTGTGCAACTGCATGATCTGGAGGAACATCCCGGATCAGCAGCGGTTTTACATAATTCCCACCGGAAGGAGCATCAGCAACAATTACTCCCTCTGCAGCAAAGTTTAATCCATCCGCTTTTGCTTCTTCCAGATATTTTTCAAGGCGAAATTTTTGTTCCGGACTGATGAGCGGGCCGCAAGCTAAGTCACTGAATGCCGGTCCGGCTTGAAGGGCACAAAATTTTTCTGCAAGCCGTGCTGTCACATCCTCGTAAATCGAATGTTCCACCAAAACCCGACTTGCTGCAGAGCAGGTTTGTCCGCAATTTTGAATGCTGGCGTTGACCAGAAAAGGCAAAGCTTTGTCCAAATCCGCATCGGCAAAAACTACTTGAGGTGATTTTCCTCCGAGTTCCAAAGTTACCGGTACTGCGTTTTTGGCAGCGGCTTGCTGCACCAAAGTTCCTACTTCCGGAGAACCGGTGAATGAAAAATGATTTATTGCGGAATGATGAAGCAATGCGTTTCCAGCTTCCTCTCCAAGTCCGGGAACAATGTTGAAAACTCCCGGAGGGAATCCTGCTTGAATCGCCAATTCTCCAACCATCAGAGCTGTTTGAGATGCTTCTTCACCAGGCTTGAGCACGCAGGCATTACCCATTGTCAAAGCACCACCGATGGTCCGTCCAAGAATTTGCAGCGGATAATTCCAAGGAATGATATGTCCGGTAACTCCGTGCGGCTCACGGAGCGTTAGTACTGTGTAGCCTTCAAGATAGGGGATTGTTTCACCGTGAACCTTGTCTGCCGCCCCGCCGTAAAATTCGAAATAACGTGCACAGGCTTTGACATCCACACGTGCCTGACGAAGCGGTTTCCCTACATCACGTGCTTCCATTTCAGTCAGTTCGTCTTCATTCTCCAAAATCAAGCTACTCAGCTTTTGCAGCAAACGCCCCCGTTCCACCGGAATCGTTTTCCCCCACTCACCTTGCATTGCGTTTTGCGCCGATTTAACTGCAAGGTCAATGTCCACTGCTGAACCCCTTGCAATTCGTCCAAACTCGCAGCCGTCACTCGGATCTATTACAGGCAATGTTTCGCCTGAATCCGGAGTTTGCCATTTTCCTTCAATGAGAATTTTTCCTTCAAATTTATGCATTTTTTCTACTCAAATTATTTATTGTTCATCTGCTGCATCGCTTCAAGGCGGGCAATCAAACTTGAAGTATCCCAGCGGCTCCCACCGAGTGCCTGCACTTCGGAATAAAACTGATCAACCAAGGCTGTCACCGGTAAATGTGCTTTGTTCGCACGGGCTTCCTCTAAAGCAATTCCCAAATCTTTGCGCATCCAATCCACGGCAAAACCGTAATCGAATTTTCCTTCGTTCATGGTTTTGTAACGGTTTTCCATTTGCCAGGACTGGGCTGCACCTTTTGAAATAGTTTCAATCACTGTATCAACATCCAGGCCGACTGCTTTAGCGAAATGTATGCCCTCTGCCAAGCCCTGCACAAGTCCTGCGATGCAAATTTGATTCACCATTTTAGTCAATTGTCCGTAGCCCACAGGACCCAATAGTTTGACCTTTTTTGCATAATTCTGAATCAGCGGTTCTGCTTGATCAAAACTGTCTTGATCGCCACCCACCATTACGGTCAAAACACCATTTTCTGCCCCGGCCTGTCCTCCGGAAACAGGAGCATCAAGGAATGCACATTCCTTCAGCTTGGCTGCATCAGCCAAATCACGTGCTATTTTAGCGGAAGCAGTAGTGTGATCCACAAAAACGGTTCCGGAACTCATACCTGTAAATGCACCGTCACCAATTGTTACGGAACGCAGGTCATCATCGTTGCCCACACATGCAAAAACGAAAGCTGCATCCTTTGATGCTTCTCCAGGCGTTAAAGCCAATTTCCCTCCATATTCTTTAACCCATCTTTCCGCATTTACGGTGGTGCGGTTATAAACTGTTACTTCGTGTCCGGCCCTGGCTAAGAATCCTGCCATTGGATAACCCATTACGCCGAGTCCAATGAATGCTGTTTTTTCTGACATATTTCGTTCTCTCTTTATTTTCGGTTAATCTTCACTATTAAAACTCTTCACACATTTGCCCCCAGTTAGTTTAATTTGTATGATCTTTTTTACAAGTCAGATATGTTACTAAATTTGTTTAATAAAATAAAATACTCCTTTTATCTGGACTTTTATCAGCTAAATTTCTTAGCCTTAGCGGTTAAGATATTTTGTATTATTGAGGTAAGGGTCATGATATTTTTTAACTTCAATTAATTTTACCCAGAATGACTAACAAAGATGCAGTTGCAGTGATTGTTGCCGCAGGACAGGGAACTCGCATGGGGGGAGAACACAATAAATTGCTTCTTCCACTGGGAACACGTACAATACTTGAATTTAGCATTGAAGCGTTTTTAAAACACCCTGGAATTCGGAAGATTTTTTTGACAGTTTCTTCCCAGGATCGTCATATTTTTGAAAAGATAGTCCCACAAGAAGTTGTCCTTGTTAAAGGCGGGAAGCGACGTCAAGACTCTGTGCATAATGCTTTGCTTAAGATCATACAAGAACAACAGTTTCCGGAACTTGTTTTGGTGCATGATGGAGCAAGGCCGTTTTGCAGTGCAAAATTGATAGATCGCATTTTGGACGCGGCGTATGAACATGGTGCCGCGATACCGGTTTTACCACTTATGGACACGATTCGACGAGTTACTGAGGAAAAAACTGAAGTTGTAGAGCGGGATGAGTTATTTGCCGTTCAGACACCACAAGGATTTCTCTTGGAACAACTACTATATGCTTCGATGCAGATAACTGCAAACAAATGGACTGTTACAGATGACGCATCAATGATTGAAAACGCTGGCGGTAGAATTACAACAGTTGAAGGTGATCCGCAAAATCTAAAAATCACAACTCCCGCTGATTTGGAACGTGCAGATTGGATATTAAAATCAACAAATCTATCATGAAATTCTAAGTTATTTTATCACTACTAATACATGATTTTATTTTTCAACTTCAGCTCCCTTTTGCTCCGGAAACTCCAGCTGCTGTCCGGAATTATGTTTCTGTGTCTTTTACTGTTTCTTATCTCTCGGCCTTTGGAACTGGAAGCAGCTAAGGAGAACTCCCGCACAAAAGTCAGCATCAACCTGCCACAAACAATAATTCTCAAAGAATTCATCAAGATAATTTCGGAAAAAACCGGAACCGTTTTTGTATATGAAGAAAAGAATATGCGCGGACAAATGTCAATTACTGCTCCGCGTAATTTCAAAGTAACTGTAGAGGACGCCTTTTTCTTTTTCGAAAAAATACTTGCTAGTCAGGGGCTGGCCATGGTGCGTAAAAAAGGAAGCAAAGT
>LSNO01000099.1 GCA_002082305.1 SAR324 cluster bacterium SAR324-CTD7B | reverse complement strand
CCTTCTGGAACAAGAAATCCTCTGTAAATTATTACATCTTCTTCAGCCGTATGAGTAGAGATGAACATCGACAAATCTTTTGTCAATTGGTCGATGTTTTCTCCCATATCAAGGGCACCTATTTGATTTGAAAGTCGTATTCTTTTGTTCAATGGAATTTCTAATCTTGTTCCTCTTGAAATGGCATCACCAATTTCTTGGTGGAAACTATGAACCTGTGGAGTACCGATATAGGAACTACCCCACATGATCCAAAATAATTCATCATTCCTAATTAATTTTTCGTGGATTAAGAAATCTCTAAATTTATTTTTCACACCCAGATAATTAGAAATTGCGTTCTGGTATAATTCTTTAGACAATTCTCGTATACGCATACTGAAGGTCTTTGCACTACTATCAAATTCCTCAATGATTTTTCTAATCTCACTTTTCATATTTCTTCCAGCCGTATTAAAGTTTCAATATTTTCCAGTTGATTCCTGAGTAACTAACCTTTGATATTTCCTCGAGCAGTCTTTCTGGTGTAAAGGGTTCACCTCCGTAATGTTTCATAGTGAATTCCTTTTCGTGTCCAACAAGCACCTTTATGACATTCTCATCAACCTTTTCTGAATAGAGTTTGTTGATGAATGTGTGTCTTGTGCAATAGAGGACTTTTGTATTCTTCTTCCAAATTTTGATGGCAGGGAGAAATCTTTCATTGTAATGACGTGAAACTTGTTTGGTGTATCCATCCCTTGATTTGGTCAATTCCCAAAAAACTCTGTCTTTCTTTTTTCTTTTCAGATTTCCAATGTAGTCTATGAATCCCAATTTCATGAGTTGAGGATGTACGGGCACTTTCCGAATACTGTTTATGGTTTTTACTTTTGTCTCTTCATCATCTTCAACATGCATAAACCAAATCCCTTTTTGTTTTTTTAAATCTGACAACCTTAATTGGCACATTTCGTTTGTACGAAGACCTGAGTGAATTCCCAAAAGGAAAATCCAGTAGTAGCACATCTGATTTTTTGCACCACTTGGATGTATCGGGGAAATTCCTACATTATGAGAAGGATTGTGACGGTGTTTGAAATCTGATGTCCATTTTAGATAAGTTTCTGGTGCAAGTATTCTTCTGATTTCCTGTGCAGAGAATGGAATTCTACCTGTCCGTTTTTTCTTCACAGTTAATTTCATATCCTTAAATGGATTCTCTGAGATGTATCCCTGTCTAACGCACCATTTTCCAAATACACTTAGTTTAGTAAGTCGTTTGTTGATGTTTTGTGGTGTTTGCGGTTCAATTCCTTTCTTTTCAAGCAATTCAGATATAGTCAATTCCCTGTATTGTGGTGACTTCTTTCTGTTTGGTGGTAATTTGGATTGTATAGTGACAAATTCAGAAACTTCACTCTTTGTCACTTGTGAAATAGGAATGTCACCAACCACCTCAATAAAGTCATTGATATTCTGCCCATACACTTTAATTTCTTTTGGTGTTATGTCTTCCAATACCTTTCGGTCAGAGAATAACTCGGAACATTCTGAAATCGTTTGCCTTGATTGTTTTTTGAGTTGTGGGACTTCTGGTGTTTGTGTCTGGTCTTGTTCCTTTGGCACCAATTTTGAGGGTTCTTTTGAGAAGATAGAGACATCTGGAAACAAGTTTATTCCAAGTTTCATTTCGGCATCTCTTCGGAATTCGTTATCTGTTTTTCCAGAATTAGATACTAAATCTCTCATCCACTGATGTCTTAGTAAATACAGTTCTATAAAGTTGTTCCGTAATCCTCTATACGCAACAGATTCCTTCTTTACCTCAATATCCAATGATTCAAGTATGCTCTTTAATTTTAAATCGACTTGTTGCCTGTAGAAGTTCAAATCATTCTCCAGAATTTTCCTGAGATTTGAGTCCTTTTGTTTAATTGAATCTAAACTCTGCTCAACTCCCATCTCACTCCATTTGTTGGTTCCCAAATCAACTTGGTGAGCATGAAGGATTTGTTTCCTTATCTCAATTCTGAGGATTTCTTTGATTTGTTCAACATCAAGAGATTTCATACCTTGCCTTATTTCTTCATAGATTTCTGAAATTGTTTTAGCAAGAATTTTTGTCGTTCTGGTTGAACGAGATTTGATAGTACACTTGAGGGAGATTCGGAATTGTTTGATTCCTCCAAAATGAGATAACAAATCTTTTGGAACGTAACTTCTGAAATAGAATGTATCACCAGAATTTGGTGAGGATAGCAATTTAGGAGAATTCATCAAGTTCCATTTTCCGAAACTGAATTAGAATTCGTTGATTATTTTACCCACTCAGAACAATCAACAGTTACTAAAACAGTTACTAAAACAGTTACTAAATGAATGTGATGTGAAAAAAAATGATTTCGTGGTGGAGGTATTTGAATCGCAGTGTTGAAAAACCTTATTATTTTCAACACTATACAGGATATGTTGGTGGAGGTGGCGGGAATCGAACCCGCGTCTTACTAAGTTTCCATTTGGGCATCTACAAGTTTAGTTGGAATTTTTCTTTTTCTTCAGATGTGTCGGCAACCAACCTCCTCAATCTGAAACACCTCCTTAAATCTTACTGCTGCTACGGAGGAATGCAACAGCCAGCCTGACTTAGATAACATCTTTCGCTACGTTTCAGGCAAACTCAACGAAAGACGCCTGCTTCAATTACGCCGCAAGTGCGACGCGAGCAGGTGTATAGTCAGCGTTATTTGCAGCTAACATTTTGATGATCGTTTTTACGTGACCCCGATCATCACCCACGACTTGCTTCCCAATATTTCCACTTGTAATCGAATTCCATGACACCCCCATTGACAGTGTAAGAACTCACTGGAAAGATTAGACTGACCATTTTACTCTTTAAGGGAGCACTGTGCAACAGTTTTTCCTTTGCAGGACACTTGCTTGCAAGTTCCGGAAAGTGTCAGATCTAAAGCGTTTGTGTTTTGTTTCAGTAAAAAACATCACCCTGGTTAGCTGACTGCAGCAACTGCTTTTTTGGCGGCTTCGCGGATTCCATCAGCCATCTGCAGTCTTTCACCCAGTCCGGATTTGTTCACAAGAATGTGTGCTTCTTCCGAATTGGTTCCTTCGAGACGCACCACCACAGGAATTTGCAAATCAACACTTTTGAAAGCAGCAATTACACCTGCGGCAACCATGTCGCATCGAACAATTCCACCAAATATATTGATCAAAATACACTTTACATTTGGATCCATGGTAATAATTCTGAAAGCTTTTTCTACATTTTCCTGACTGGCAGCACCTCCAACATCAAGAAAATTTGCGGGATCTCCTCCATAGGCTTTGATGATGTCCATGGTTCCCATCGCCAGGCCAGCTCCATTTACCATACAGCCGATACTTCCATCCAGCTTGATGTAGTTCAGGTCGGCTTCACTTGCTTCAACTTCAAGCGGATCTTCCTCATCCTTGTCTCTGAAGGCCAGATTGTCCTTGTGACGGAACATGGCGTTATCATCAAAAGACAACTTTGCGTCAAGTGCGACTACCCGCCCGTCACCTGTAAGTACCAGAGGATTGATTTCGACCAGTGAGCAGTCTTCCTGCACAAATGCTTGATAAAGTGCCTTGAAAACAGCTGCTGCAGGGCGAATCAGTTTGGGGTTAATTTTGTCAATTTTTAAACCAAATGCTAATTCATTCGCCTGATATGAGCGCAGGCCGACTGCCGGATCAACGAAAACTTTGAGAATCTTCTCCGGAGTTTTTTCCGCAACTTCCTCAATGTCCATTCCGCCTTCGGTGGAAGCCAGCAAAACAATCCGTTGCTTTCCTCTATCTACCAGAACTGAACAATAAAGTTCTTTACGGATGTCCATGCCTTCTTCGACAAGCAACTGTTTTACCTTCTGACCCTGCGGGCCTGTCTGGTGTGTTACCAACTGCATACCGAGAATTGCCTCAGCATTTTCCCTGACGGCATCCATTCCCTTGGAAACTTTGACTCCTCCGCCTTTTCCACGACCACCTGCATGGATTTGAGCTTTTACCACACAAACGTCAGTTCCCAAATCCTCCGCAACTTTAGTTGCCTCATCTACAGAATAAGCCACACTTCCGCGAGGAACCGGAACGCCATATTTTGCCAGAATTTGTTTGGCCTGATATTCATGTATTTTCATTGCTTCCTTTATTTAGCTAAGCATTTCCTTAACTGCCTCACGCTCCATTTCCAGTTCATCACGTGTAGCCCGGATTTTTTCCTGAGAAAATTCATTCAATTCGATGCCCTGAACAATTTCATAGTCACCATCGCCTTTGCTTCTGAGTGGATAACTGAAAATTAACCCTTCCGGAATTCCATAGCTTCCATCGCTCGGAATCGCCGTGCTGAACCAATCACCTTCCGAGGTTGGTGTGCTGATTCGCAAGATTGTATCCAGTGCCGCATTTGCGGCAGATGCTGCCGAAGAAGCTCCGCGAGCGTTGATAATGGCGGCTCCGCGCTGTTGTACTGTTTTAATGAAATCTCCCTGCAGCCATTCTTCATCGTTAATCACAGCCGGAGCGTCTTTGCCCTGGATTTTAGCGTTGTAGAAATCGGGATATTGTGTGGCACTGTGATTGCCCCAGATAGTCATGTTGCTCACATCCCGCACCGCAGCTCCGGCCTTTTGCGCAAGCTGACTTTTCGCTCGATTTTCGTCCAAAGCGGTCATTGCAAACCAATTATTTCTGGAAATATTCGGTGCGTTATTCATGGCAATCAGGCAATTAGTATTGCATGGATTACCAACCACCAAAACACGGGCATTTTGGCCGGCGTTGTCATTGAGAGCTTTGCCCTGTCCAACAAAAATTCCTCCGTTAATCCGCAGTAAATCATTGCGTTCCATACCTGCTTTTCGAGGAACAGAACCAACCAGTAATGCCCAGTCGATGTCTTTGAAAGCAACATTTGGATCGGAAGTCGTGACGATATTCGTCAGCAAGGGAAAAGCACAATCGTCGAGTTCCATTTTTACACCTTCCAGTGCAGGTAAAGCTTGTTCGAGTTCCAGCAACTGCAACTCGACTGCAGTGTCCCTGCCGAAAATTTCTCCGGAAGCCAACCGGAACAGCATAGCATATCCAATTTGTCCGGCTGCGCCGGTAACAGCAACTTTAACAGTTTTCATGGGGTCTCCTTTTTTTAGGTATTAAACAAATAATTCGTATTTTTACTTTTTCACTAAAATACCACACAATGACAGCGAGGCACTGAGGCATCAAGGTACTGAGACACTAAGGCACTGAGGCACTAAGCACTAGGGATTTTCGTAAGCACAGTAACTTTATGCTAAATTTGTTTTTTGCAAACAAACTGCGAAAATTATTAAATTTGGGTTTCATTATTTTAGATTAAGACGGAGCTTTCCCAGATCACTCCATCATTATTATTCAGCCACAGAATGCGGAAAACAACGCATTCAAAGTAGCGCTGGGTCTCATAGCTTCAGTGACTTTTTTCTCATCAGGGTCATAGTATCCTCCCAAATCGAGTTCCTTGCCTTGAGCGGAGTTCAGTTCTTCAATAATTATATTCTCCTTTTCCTCAAGCTCTTTTGCCAGTCCGGAAAAGCGGCTTTGAATTTCAGTGTCTTCCGTTTGGCCTGCCAGAGCTTGTGCCCAAAACATTGCAAGGTAGAAGTGGCTGCCTCGATTGTCCAATTCGTGGACTTTACGCGAGGGGGATTTGTTGTGTGTCAGAAAATGTTCATTGGCCTGATTTAGAGTTTTTGCCAAAACGGCGGCCTTGGTGTTGTCCGTAGTTCGTGCAAGGTGAATCAATGATTCTGCCATTGCCAGAAATTCTCCCAGAGAATCCCAACGTAAATGCGACTCCTTTACAAATTGCTGCACGTGTTTTGGTGCAGAACCGCCTGCTCCTGTTTCAAACAAGCCCCCGCCTTTCATCAAGGGTACGATTGAGAGCATCTTGGCGCTAGTGCCAAGTTCGAGTATAGGATAGAGATCAGTGTTGAAATCACGGAGAACGTTTCCTGTCACCGAAATAGTGTTTTTCCCTGAACGTGCACGTTCAATGGAATATTTTGCGGCATCATAGACCGACATTATCGGAAGCTCTAAATTCTGAGTGTCATGAATTTTGAGATAGGATTTGACTTTCTTTATCATCTCCCGTCCGTGAGCCCGCTTCTCGTCCAACCAGAAAACGGCAGGCCATCCCGTAATTTTTGCACGAGTGACAGCCAATTTGATCCAGTCCCTGATCGGAGCATCCTTGACAGTAGCCATGCGCCAAATATCCCCTTGTTCCACGTTATGTTCATGGATTGTCTCTCCCTCGGAGTCGACGATACGTATGACTCCATTTCCGGGCGCCTCAAAAGTGGTCGGGTGTGAACCATATTCTTCCGCCTTTTTGGCCATTAACCCAACATTCTGTACAGTACCCATTGTGGCCGGATCCAATGCACCGTTGGCGATACAATTTTCGAAGGTGGCTGCATAAAGCGGGGCGTAGCTGGAATCCGGAATAATGAATTTGGTATCGTGCAGTTCACCGTCAGGACCCCACATTTTACCGGAAGTCCGGATTGCGGCAGGAATTGAGGCATCGATAATAACATCACTGGGAACATTCAAATTCGTAATCCCGAGATCAGAATCAACCATCGCCAAATCGGGTCGATCCGCATAAAGAGCTTGAATGTCTGCTTTAATTTCAGCTTTTTTATCTGGAGACATTTTCTTATCTTCCTCCATTTTTGAATAAAGGTCGCCGATGCCGTTGTTGAAATTGACGCCTAAATCGGCAATGGTCTCTACGTGTTTTTCAAGTACTGTGGCATAAAAAACCTTAACGCAGTGTCCAAAAATAACCGGATCAGAGACTTTCATCATCGTCGCTTTCAGGTGCAGAGAAAAAAGAACTCCCTGCTTTTTGGCATCTTGGATTTGCTGATCGAGGAACGTATCCAGAGCTTTGTTGCTCATGAAAGTTGCATCCACGATTTCCGCGGCCTCCAGCGACAGGTTGTCTTTCAATACAGTACTTTTTCCGTCCGCTGCTACAAATTCGATTTTAGCCGAGGTTGATTCCTTGATGGTTGTGGATTTTTCATTCGCAAAAAAATCTCCACCATTCATTGTCGCTACATGAGACTTTGAATCCGCACTCCATGCACCCATTGAGTGGGGATGTCTCCTGGCATAATTTTTTACGGCAGTCGCAGCACGGCGATCAGAATTACCTTCACGAAGCACCGGATTGACTGCACTTCCCAAAACTTTAGCATAGCGATTTTTGATATTGGTTTCAGTCTCGTTTTGCGGGCTTTCCGGATAGTCTGGAATATTGAATCCGTGTGATTGGAGTTCTGCAATTGCTGCTTTTAACTGCGGAATCGAGGCACTGATATTTGGAAGTTTGATGATATTAGCTTCAGGGTCTTGAGTCAACTCGCCGAGTATCATGAGTTCGTCCGGAACTTTCTGGTTTTCAGTCAGCTTATCCGGAAAGGAGGAAAGAATGCGTCCTGAAAGTGAAATATCACGGCTTTCAATGGAAATTCCTGTGTCTTGAGTAAATGCCTGTACAATGGGAAGTAAAGAATAACTGGCGAGCATGGGAGCTTCGTCTGTTTTGGTCCAGATAATTTTTAAGGGTGAAGTTGTCATTTATTTTGAGACTGTCCTAAACATTGGATTACATTGTCCGAAATGAGAGGCAGAAAACCACCAATGTTCGGATTTTGGCTCCCCGATATAAGAGATTTCCAAATATGCGGAAATCAAAAACATCACAATCCAGTCTACCAGATTGGTCAATTATTTCAATTCTAAAAAGGTATTTTGGTGTTGCTGCAGCGAATTAGCTGACCAAATTACTTTCGGCCTCCAGGAGTTTTTCATCAACTCCAAATATTTCAACAATATCTCCGCTGTACAGAACAGTATCGCCTCGAGGGAGGATAATTTGACGGTTACGAATAATTTTTACTAACACACAATCTTCCGGTAGACTCAAATCTCGGATTCGTTTTCCGTCAATGGAGGATTCCGGAGGTATTTCTACTTCACGGTTACAGACGAGTGACTCTTCCGGGAGCTCTGAATCATCCAAAGTTCCATTAAGATAATTTTCCAGAAAGTCTGCTTTGGGCTTTTCGGAAAAGATAGTAACTTTATCATTGGCATGTAAAATAGTTTCACCCCGTACAATGCGCAACTTTCCTTTTCGGCGTACGGAAACCATCAGCGTGTCGTCTCCAAGACGTAATTCTTTTACCCGCTTTCCAACAATCGGCGATTTCGGGCCTAAAGTAACTTCAGTCAGTCCTGTCCGGTTTAGTTTTCGAATGTTCAGAATTTCATCGTGATGCTGATCCTGAGCCCTTTGAGATACTGCTTTGTTATATGCCCGAATGATGTCGATTCTCCTCAGTACCCCCAGTAATGTGTTTTCACTTGTTTCAGAAATGACAGGAACGCAGCCTTCGCCCTGGTCTTCCAGATGCCGTAAAGCCATCCAAACCGGCTGATGTGGAAGTATTGTTGCCGGTTTTTTGTTGGTCAAAATTTCAGCAATGGTTTTTGATTCAAGTAAACCTTCGGATCGAAGCTGATCCAGTTCTTTAATTGTAATCACTCCAATCAATTTGGTTTCATCTTTCACCACCGGCAGGGCGTGATAATGTGTGCTGGAAAAAGCATTCATTAACTCAACCAAAGGCATGTCAAAAGGTACAGCATTGGTTTCAGAGTTCATCGCAATTTGTGCTGTTACACCTTGCATCAGGTCAATTGCCTGAGTATCCTCCGACAGTTCTACACCGCGTCTCTTCAATTTTAGTGTATAAATTGAATCATGACTGAGATTCCTGGAAACAATTGTACTGATTACAGTAGCAAGCATCAGGGGCAGAATTATTTGGTAATCGCCAGTCATTTCATAAAGAATGAGAATCGCAGTTATCGGAGCATGCGCAGCGCCGCTAAAAAACGCTGCCATTCCAACCAATGCATAAGCACCGGACGGAGCCACAATTTCAGGAAATAATGTGTGAGCGATTTGACCAAAAGAAGCTCCAAGCATGGCACCCATAAACAATGAGGGCGCAAATATCCCGCCTGAACCTCCGGAACCGAGAGTCAGGGTTGTGGCAATAAGTTTCAAAATCAGCAGACCGAAAGTAACTTGGAGAGTCAGTTGACTGAATAGCGTGCTTTCAATAGTTTCATAGCCGACGCCAAAAACACGCGGGAAACCGTCGATTTGATAGGAGGCTATTCCCAGCAAGCCCAGCAGTACTCCTCCAAATATAGGTTTTGTTGGTTCCGGAATACGGATTAAGTTCCAGATATCTTCCGAAAAATAGAGCATTCGACTAAATCCAACTGAAGCCAGTGCTGCAATAAAACCCATCAAAGTGTAAAGCAACAGTTCCCAGGGACTGTTTAATGAATATTCCGGAGTTAAAAAAGTGCGTTGATCTCCCTCAAAGTAATGTGCAATTACATCTGCAGTAACCGCAGAAATAACGACGGCTCCAAAATAAACGCTTCCGAAACGACGCAAAAGAACTTCAAGCGCAAACACTGCTCCCGCAATCGGTGCATTAAAAGTTGCCGCAATTCCTCCGGCGGCACCGCAGGCAACAAGGGTGCGCACGCGATCTTCAGAAAGTTTTAAATACTGTCCAACGAATGAACCCAAAGCTGAACCGATTTGGGCGATTGGCCCCTCGCGTCCAACCGAGCCTCCGCTTGCTATACAAACTGAAGACGCCAGAGATTTAACAATCACTACACGAGGACGAATCTTGCCACCACGCAGTTCAAGAGCTTCCATTACTTCCGGGACGCCATGCCCCTTTGCCTCACGGGCAAAGTAATAGACCAGAGGCCCCACTATTGCTCCGCCCAGAGCTGGGATCAATATCAAATGCAGTGGATACCATTCTGTCAGTAATCCGGAAATATCTCTGTAGGCTAAACTCTGAAACCATCCAATAAGTCGACGGAAAAGAACTGCTCCCAATCCGGAACCGATTCCGACGATTAGAGATGTGACAAGCATGACTGATGAATCTGCATCAAGCATGCGCCATTCTGAGAGATTTGATTTAACAAATTCTTGACATTGGTTCAGTAATTTTTTTGAAAATTTCATTCTGTATTGTTCTAAATCTGAAAAAAATTTAGATTCTTAATTAAGTCCAAACCGAACTAGTTTTTTGGTGAATACTTTTCATAATATTACAGCCCAGACTTTTGATAGATCAAAAAAACAGCTTGTATGCGGTTATGACTTTTCAAAAGAAATTTGTTTTTTTACGTTGCCTGTTGAACATTCAGTTGCATCGTGGAGAATGCGCGCATCGTCATTATCAAAATGGAATTCTTCGTGTTTTGAATTGCTGCTAAGCGGTAATGGAGAGGGGATGCGGGCGGCGCCATGTTGTTTTACCGGAATTTCCTTTTTCATATTTGCTTGTTACAAAACAAAAATAATGAGAGTATTGTATTCAGATTCGGCTGCCCTGCAAAACTGATGTGTGTTTGGAAAAATATCACAAAGCGGCACATTTGCAAAGATAGAAAAGGAGAATCATGAGCAATGTATTGACTATGATACTGGCTGGAGGTGAAGGCGCCCGTCTGAAACCCTTGACAGCAGTGAGAACCAAGCCCGCAGTTCCTTTTGGCGGAAATTACAGAATTATCGATTTTGTGCTAAGTAATTTTGTAAACTCAGGTTTATTGAAAATATTTGTCCTCACCCAGTTTAAGTCACATTCGCTCATGCAGCATTTGCGTGAAGGCTGGCGTTTTTCATCTGGAATTGTAAAACAGTTCATCGATCCTGTTCCGGCACAAATGCGGACCGGGAAAAAATGGTATGAAGGAACTGCAGACGCTATTTTTCAAAACATGAACTTGATTGATGATGAAGATCCGGACCAGGTTTGCATTTTTGGAGGAGATCATATTTACCGTATGGATATCCGACAGATGTTAAAATTTCACAGCAAGCGTCAGGCGGTTCTTACGGTGGCGGCTATTCCCGTGCCTGTTAAAGATGCACATCATTTCGGTATTATTGAAGTGGATGAAGAATGGCGGATGGTTAGTTTTGAGGAAAAACCAAAAAGAAATCCAAAAACGATTCCGGGGAATTCTGATTATGTGCTGGCCTCAATGGGCAACTACATTTTTGAACGAACTCCTCTGGTCAAAGAACTGAAGAGGGATGCAGCTGATAAAAAATCAAGTCATGATTTTGGCAATGATATTTTGCCCAGAATGTTTCCTGATGGAAAAGTATTTGTTTACGACTTCAGTCAAAATCATATACCAGGAGCAGAGGAAGAGGAAAAAGGTTACTGGAAGGATGTCGGCACACTCGATACATTTTGGGAAGCCAATATGGATTTGGTAGGCTTACATCCTCATTTTAATCTCTACAATAAAAAATGGCCTGTGCTGACTTATATTCCACCTCTTCCTCCGGCAAAGTTTGTCCATTTCAATGACTCTCGTACAGGACATGCTATTAATTCGATGATTGGCTCAGGTACTATCATCAGCGGGGCTCTTGTAGAAAATTCGGTGGTAGGCTACAGTGTCCGAATTCACAGTTTTGCTCATGTTGAACACTCTGTTATCATGAACAATGTCGAAATTGGACGAGAGGCAAAAATAAGAAAGGCCATCATAGACAAACATGTACGCATAGCACCTGGTGCAAATGTCGGGTATGATCTTGATACAGACAGAAAAAAATTTCAGATAACCGAAAACGGAATTGTCGTTATTCCAAAAGGAGCCAAAGTTGCCTGAACGGCTCAGTATTATTTTTGCGGCATCTGAAGTTGAAGGTTTTTCCAAAAGCGGAGGACTTGCTGATGTAGCACGGGCGTTGCCTTTGCATTTAAAATCCATGGGACATGATGTCCGGATAGTTACGCCGCTTTACCGCTTAATCCCCGAAAATCATAAAACTGAAACGATCATTCCTGCGCTTGGTGTACCGCTGGGAAGCGAAGAAAGTTGGTGTGCAGTACGTCAACTTGAAATGGAAGGTGTTGTAGACGGTAAAATGATAAGTGTTCCAGTTTATTTTATTGAACACGATCACTACTTTTTCAGAAGTGGATATTACGATGACGGTCTGCACGAATATCCGGACAATGCTGCACGGTTTGGTTTTTTCTCAAAAGCAGTTTTGCAGCTTTGCAGAGCATTGGAATGGTTTCCGGAAATTTTTCATGCAAACGACTGGCACACTGCTCTTTTGCCGTTTTATCTAAGACAGTCTCAGCAGGAAACTGACGAATTCAAACAAAGTGGTTCTGTTCTGACCATCCACAATGCCGGATACCAGGGCAATGCTCCCGGAACTTTCAGGAACTCCCTTGAAATTCCCCTGGATTATTTTGTTGCGGAATTGTTTGAAGACCACAATCAATTGAATTTACTCAAAGGAGGTATTTATTTTGCCGATCAGGTAAACACGGTCAGTCCGGGATATGCGGAAGAATTGAGAACTCAACTTGGCAGTCACGGTCTGCACGAAATATACACTAGAAAAGGTGAAAACTTTTCCGGAATTCTGAACGGTTGTGATTATGATGAATGGAATCCGGAAACAGACCCTCATTTGCCTGCATGTTTTAGTGCAACTGATTTAAAGGGCAAAAAGCAGTGCAAAAAAAAACTGCAGGAGATTGTTAGTCTGCCTGAGTTGCCGGATGTTCCTGTAATCGGCATGGTCAGCCGCTTAACCTGGCAAAAAGGTTTTGAATATCTGCTTCCTGCTTTGCCGCAAATTTTAAGTTTGGAAGTGCAGGTGATAGTTCTGGGAAGTGGCGAGCCTTTGATTGCAAATGCTTTTGACAAGTTGCAGCAAAAGTTTCCGACAAAACTTGGCTGGTATAATGGTTACAATAATGAATTGGCACACTTGATTGAAGCAGGCAGTGATATGTTTCTGATGCCCTCGCTGTATGAACCATGTGGATTGAATCAAATGTACAGCTTGCGTTATGGTACTCTTCCGATTGTAAGAAGAGTCGGTGGTTTGAAAGACTCCGTTATTCAGTTTGACGAAAAACTGGAAACTGGTAACGGATTCATTTTTGATGATCCGGATTCAGACTCTTTAAGTGAAGAGGTTGAATTGGCTGTGAGTGTTTTCTACAATAATCCAAGGCGATTCAAAAAAATGATGGACAATGCCATGAAACAGCGATTTGCCTGGAAAACGGCTGCAGAAGAATATGTGGCTCTTTATCGAAAAACATTAAATTAATGGAGGAATATGTCAAAAATTAAAGGCACTATTGCAATACTGACGGGCGGCGGAGATGTACCGGGACTAAATCCGGCTATTCGTGCGGCAACTATCCGTGCCAATCGAAATGGTTACAGAGTTGTTGGTCTCAGGAACGGCTGGGAAGGTATCATGAAAATTGACCGAACAAAGTCCCTGGAAAATCAGCAGTACTGCCAGATCCTGACAGAACAAAACGTACAAAAAATCGCACGAACCGGCGGAACTTTTCTGCACACATCCCGCACCAAACCCAGTAAAGTTGCCAAAGAAAAAGTGCCGGAGTCATTGCAGGATCAATATAATGCGGATGAAAATGATTTGACCGCTGAAATCATCAAAAATCTGGAATACCTGGGGATCGAATATCTGGTTCCGATTGGAGGTGATGATACCCTCAGTTACGGTCTGCGGCTGCATGAGGCTGGTGTCCGTTGTGTTGGAATACCGAAAACGATGGATAATGATGTTCCAGGTACAGATTATTGCATCGGTTTCAGCACCTGCGTAACCCGTACTATTGAATTCTCTCACCAGTTGCGTACCTGTGCCGGCTCACATGAAAGGCTGCTGGTGATTGAAGTGATGGGACGTTATGCGGGATATACGGCTTTGGTACCGGCAATGGCGGGAGCATCAGACCGTTGCGTGATTCCGGAATATGAATTTGATATAGAACGCCTGACAGAACTATTGGTTAAAGACCGCCGGGATAATGAAAGCAACTATTCCGTTGTATTGATTTCAGAAGGTGCCATGTTTAAAGGTGCGGAAATGATTTTTTCAAATCAGGAAACTGATGCCTATGGTCACAAAAAACTTGGTGGAATAGGTGATATGGTCAGTGCAGAACTGGTGGCACGCGCTCCAAAATACAACAAAGGAGAATCGATTCAAACGATAAATCAAAGAATGAGTTACATGACTCGCTCCGGACAGCCTGATGCAATTGACTCCATTGTACCGATGGTTTACGGTAACCTGGCGATGGATCTGATAATGGAAGGAAAAAGCGGTAGAATGGTTTGCTTAAAAAATGGCAGGTACGATCATGTACCATTTGAGGTGGTGACTGAACATGATAAAAAAATTGATGTGGATCGGTTTTATGACACAGAACGATACAGGCCACATTATCATAACTGTATGGGCATGCCTCAGTTTATTATGACTTCAGATTGAAAATTACTAATTGTAACTAAATGAATCCTCTGTTTCGCAGCGGTATGATTGTCCTGATTCTTTTGTTTACCTGGATATCCTCGGCTCATGCTTTAATTTTTGAGAGACGCAAAACTTATGATTCTGAGATTTCCTGGTTTGTTTATCCTGTAATAGGAAGTATCCCCGGAGTACAGGATTTTTATGGACTTGGTGGTACAGTTTCAGGAATTGGAGGAAGCGAGTCTGATATTACTGCAGTCAGTCTCAGAGGTAAAGCGAAATATTTTGATGATGATTTTCAGATAGATATTCTTTCAATTTTCGATATTCCACTTTTTACAGAACATCTTACCTTCACCTGGTTTTCAACAAAAATCCGTAACGTCGGCTGGCCGGAAGGTCAGCGTGGAATAGATTCTGACCCGGACAGTATGTATTATCTGCTGGCCACCAGTGTAGAAGCTTCCGGTGGAGAACTTTCTGTAAATATTTTAGATAATCAGTTGGAGGCATATTACGCTTACAGTGATGCTGCAGTCAAACCATACGGATTAGTCGACCCAAACGGCACATTTTACAATGCACAAAATGCAGGAATTATAGAAAGTCCAAGGGGCTACCGCTATGGACTGTATCTGGATGATACGGATAATAGACGTGATCCAAGAATCGGCTATCGATTTCAGTACGAAAAATGGGGGCAACCATCTTCCAGAGCAGGTAATTCAGAATATTATCAGGAGGATTATAATCTTACCGGTTATATTCCTGTTTTGGCTGAAGACAAAGGTGTTCTGGTTTTGAACCAGTTTTTTGGTTCTTCGACTGTGTTGAAAAAAGGCACGGTTGATCAAAGTCTATACATCTGTGATAACACAGCAAAACCCGGATGTCAAGCAATTCTCAATGAACTTTATGCCCGCCAGGTTGCCGAAGCTGAAAACGGCAAGGCAACGTCACTTGGCGGTACCAACCGCTTGCGGGGCTATCTTACAAACCGCTTTTATGACAGCTACACAAATTTTCGGGGTGTGGAATTTCGCTGGTATGTGCATGAAGCGCAGAATGCCTTCAACTATATTCTGGAAAAGGGGACATTTGCGGGACTTCAGCTGGCCTTCTTCTATGAAGAGGGAACAGTCTC
Organism: SAR324 cluster bacterium SAR324-CTD7B; assembly: GCA_002082305.1. Classification (GTDB taxonomy): domain Bacteria; phylum SAR324; class SAR324; order SAR324; family NAC60-12; genus Arctic96AD-7. The sequence continues at coordinate 6,401 of LSNO01000099.1, read as the reverse complement.
TCCGGATAAGGGCAGCTTATGGAAAAATATGCGCTCTTCTTATGGCGCCGGCACAAGATTTCTTTTTAATACTATCATTGTCCGAATCGACCGTGGATTCGGCAAGGAGGGAGGACAAACTACATTTTTTGTCGGTTATCCTTTTTAGTTATGATCATAGTTCATTAATCAAAAAACTTTGTATCATCTATTCGGAAATTTACATTAATCCAAAATGAGCTTGGAATTGTATCTGATTCATATCATTTAAATCTATCGAATGGAATTTTGAAAAATGACTGTTGCTGAGGCTATTTTTACGGCCATCAAGATCCGCAAAATCGATTACGTTTTTTGTGTTCCCGGTGAGAGCTTTCTCGCAACCATGGACTCATTTTACGGTTCGCTTAAACCTCTCTTGGTTTCTGCACGACATGAAGAAGGTGCAGGCATCATGGCCGAAGCTTATGCCAAGGCTTCAGCCAAGACCGGTGTCTGTATGGTCACACGTGGTCCGGGCCTGACCCATTTGTCAATTGCTCTTCATACGGCAAAACAAGACTCTACACCTCTCGTTGTATTCGTCGGGCAAGTACCGACACATGTCCGTCATCGTGAAGCTTTTCAAGAATTAGATGTAGTGGAACTAACACGATCTATTACTAAGTGGGCGGTGGAACTTAGCCGGGCTGATCGTGTGGCGGAGATAGTGGACAAGGCTTTCCACATTGCTAATTCAGGCCGCCCTGGACCAGTTGTCATTAGTCTCCCGGAAGATATTGACAGGAGTTCAGGTGCTGAGCATTCTGTTTGGCGTGGGGCAACAGTGGGTGCACCATCTGCCTCCACCAAAGGAGTTGAAAAAGCTGTTTCTATAATTGAAGAGGCAGAACGTCCTTGTATTGTGGCTGGAGAAGGAGTATTACGCGCCAACGCAACAGATAAGCTGGTCCACTTCGCAGAATGTCTTGAAGCACCGGTTTTCACTGCCTGGAGGAGATTCGACGCATTTCCTAACAAGCATCCACTTTATATGGGCGGCCTTCATCTGTCATCCATTTCCAATGATCTGTCTGAACCATTGAAAAAGGCAGACTTAATAATAGCCCTTGGTACCAGACTTGACGAGTTTTCTACGTTAAGTTATTCATCCCCGTCAATGGATCAAAAGCTTATCCATATTGATCAATCGCCAGAAGATACAGGCGGAAGTTGGATTGGAGCTGATCTCGCCCTCATAGCCGATGCAGGGGAGGCAATGGTCAAGATTGAAGAGGCTTTGAAGCACTCAAAGCGTCCTAAACCATCAAAAACCCGTCAAACGGAAATCGTTGATTGGCGTGAACATTTTACAAGGCGGACTACACCTCGCACCGATAGAATTGGTCTTAAGGATGGGACAATTGACCTTGAAGGAGTATATCACGACATTGTGAACATTTTAGATGACGAGGCGAGTACTACTTGTGACGCAGGAGACTTTGGCGGCTGGCTGATACGTTATTATAAGTGGAACAAACCGCGCACTTTTTTTGGGCCAACAACAGGCGCCATGGGTTATGCGTTACCAGCTGCAATTGCAGCCAAGTTGGCAAGGCCCCAGGCTCCAGCTATAGCCTTTGCAGGAGACGGAGGATTTGCAATGACGATGAGCGAACTCGAAACTGCTGTCCGATTGAAGCTGGACGGTCTAGTCGTGCTTGTTTTCAATAACAATAATTTTGGTACAATAAGAAGACATCAAAACCGTGAATTTCCCGGTCGGCCGGTTGGAACGAGTCTCGGTACAATAGACTTTGCTGCTATAGCAAAGGCCATGGGTGCAGAAGGCTTTAAGGTTAGCAGGAATGTGGAGTTTGCCAAAGCCTTCAAAGCTGCACTAAATGCAGGCTGCCCGGCAGTTATCGATATTACTGTTGGAGGTAACAGCCTTGATCCATGGGCTGACAAAAACTAGAGACGCCCTTTCATTTACTGGTGGACTTTTTAAAACTCTGATTCGCATTTAATTAATCGTAAACTTAAAATTTAAATGAAGGTACAATTTAAACACACCGGTTTTTGTGAGTATGATAAAATGTTATGGCATATGCTAAAAATGGTTTGAGAGTATCACTGAAATCAAAAATTTCGATTCACTTTTTATTGATTTGTTGCTAAAATTTTTATTCTATTGAGTAAGAAGGTCCCTGAACTAATGATACAAAGATTCACTAATCCGAATTAAGAAAAAGGAGTACGATGAAAACACAATCTCAAGTTTTGCATTATCCAAGTTTAACTGAGGCTCTTGTTCTTGGAAGTTCTGGAAGCAGCACTCAAAGAACCATCCGCTACGGACTTCTTGCCCTGGCAGGCTCAGTATTGATTGCAATCTGCGCTCAAATATCTGTTCCACTCTTTCCGGTTCCCATGACTCTGCAAACCTTTGCGGTGTTTTTGATCGGTTTGACTTACGGATGGCGTCTTGGTGCTGTCACTATTGCTCTGTATTTAGCAGAAGGTGCGTTTGGATTGCCGGTGTTTGCAGGTGGAAAAGGCGGACTGATTGAGTTCATAAGCCCAACAGCAGGATTCAAGTTTGGGTTTCTCCTGGCAGCCACAGCCTGCGGTTGGTTTGCGGAACGTGGATTTGACCGAAGTTATACCAAATTGTTTGCTGCTCTTTTGGTTGGTAACATTCTGTTATATGCTCCAGGACTGTTATGGCTGGGAAGCCTGATTGGATGGGATAAGCCTGTGTTAGAATATGGGCTTTACCCTTTCATTCTGGGAGATTTGTTGAAAATAGCCATGGCGGTGCTCCTTCTTCCTTCTGCCTGGAAATATGTTAATCGGCTGAAACAGTGAATCATTTGGCGTATTCCGGTTCCGGCACTCAACGCTTTGTACGGCGACCCAGACTGCTCCTCCTTTCAAACATTTACATAAACTTTCCCTGTAATCATAAAACTGGGGAACGTTTAGGCATAGAAGTCTCGTAAAAACTTTTAAATCCAAAATATGTCATTTCGACCGTAGGGAGAAATCTTAATATTAGTTAGTAGCTTTTTGCAAGATTTCTCCCTACGGTCGAAATGACACGGTTTTAGGTCTTTTTGAAAAAGGCATTGAGCATAAAATCCATTTTTGTGTTTGCCCAGAATTCTGAACAAAGGCTGGGCTGATCGTGAATATCTGTGCAACGGCACCGAAGATCATTACTTCCATGTCTTTGTTTTGAGAGAGATTGATTCAACTTAGCTGAAAAATGGCAGAGCATGAATTCCCCCTCACAGGAAAAAACGGATCTCCCGGAAATTCTACGCAAAACAATTGCCCTCGCCGAAAAATGGCAAAATCGCGCCAACACTTTACGCACCAAAGATGAACTGAAACAACAGCAGATGATGCGTCGTTTGCTCAATCATCCGTCAGACAAAACCGTCGTGATGCATTTGGTTGATCAGAGTTTTCGTTCCGGAAACCCACGCCGCGCTGTTGATCAATTCCGTTATCTGCTGGAACATCACGGCATTCCTCGCTTTTTTCCGCAAGTCGAGCAGTGGTTGCTCAAGATTTTTTTGCGATTCGGAAACATCCTTCCGCAAATCTCCCATTCCCAAATATTACGAAAAATCCGTGCAGACACGCGCCGCACAATTCTTCCGGAGGAGCCGGAAATTCTAAAAGCACATTTAAACAAACGGCAAGTCGGAGGCGTACAGGTCAATCTCAATCATCTGGGTGAAGCGGTTCTGGGTGACGGTGAAGCTTTAAACCGTTTGAAGCATTACGGAGAGTCGCTGCGAAATCCGGACATCCACACTATTTCCATCAAAATTTCAAATATCGTCGCGCAACTGCATCCGCTCGGTTTTGAGAATGAACTCGACTTGATTTGCGAGCGTCTTTCCGAACTTTACAGGAATGCCTCAGAAAATCCGGTTTTGCACAGCGACGGCACGCGGCGTGCTAAATTTGTAAATTTGGACATGGAATCCTATCATGATCTTGATTTAACAATGGCCGCGTTCATGCGTACCCTCGATCAGGCGGAATTCAAAAATTTACAGGCCGGAATCGTTTTGCAGGCTTATCTTCCGGATTCGTTTTTGCGTCAACAGGAGCTGGTCAAATGGGCAAAAAAGCGCGTCAAAAACGCCGGAAGTCCGGTAAAAATGCGTTTGGTAAAAGGCGCGAATCTGGTGATGGAAGCAGTTGAGGCGGAAATTTTCGGTTGGCCGCTGACGGTTTTTGAGTCCAAAATTGAAACCGATGCAAATTTCAAACGTATGCTGGAATTCGGACTTCAGCCGGAAAATATCGCAGCCGTGCATTTTGGTTTGGCTTCGCATAATTTGTTTGACTTGGCCTACACACATGTTCTCGCTGAAGAGCGGGGCATCACAGAGGGACTTGTTTTTGAAATGCTCGAAGGCATGGCCGACCATGTGCGGCGAACTCTGCAGGAAGAAAAACGAAAAGCTAAAACCAAAGAAACAAATTTATTGCTCTACACGCCGGTGACGAGTCAGGACCAGTTCATCAGCGCCATCGCCTATTTGGTAAGGCGGCTCGACGAAAACACGAGTCCGGACAACTTTTTGCGCTACTCATTTGATATCCGGGTTGGTTCATCTGAATGGAAGTTTCTGGAAAACCAATTTCTCGAAGCATGGCAGTTGAAAGACAAGATTTCATCTGAACCACGACGTCAGCAAAACCGTGACAAAGAAGTCTTTCCGGAAAACCTGGGAACATTTGCGGATTCAATCTTCCGGAACGAAGCGGATACGGACTGGGTGCTTCCGGGAAACCGAAAATGGGCTGACAAAATCCGTAAGAAATGGCAACCGACAGCGAATACCAAAGTCAAAAAAATTCCGCTATATATCGAAAATTCGGAAGTTAAATCAAAGCGCAAACAACAATTATTTTTTGATCCGTCACAACCCGCAGCGGACGTTCCGGCTGTTTATTCCGTTGCGCTGGCCACAAAAACGGATGTCAAAAAAGCTGTCAAAATCGCCAAGGACGATCCTGAACAGTGGCGACATACCACTTTGTCGGAACGGCACGAATTGCTTTCAGGAGCTGCACTGAATATGCGTAAAAGGCGGGGTGATTTAATCGGCGCAGCTGCATCCGTTTGCGGAAAAACTTTTTATGAAAGTGATCCGGAAATTTCGGAAGCAATTGATTTTATCGAATATTATCCGCATTCTCTGCGATTGATAGAACAGCATACATCGTTAAAATTGTCACCGCTTGGCGTGGTTCTGGTAATACCGCCTTGGAATTTCCCGATTGCGATTCCGACCGGAGGAGTGGCCGCTGCGCTGGCTTGCGGAAACACCGTTCTGTTCAAACCTTCACCACTGGCTTTTCCTTTAGGAGCGGAGATCGCAAAATGTTTTTGGGATGCCGGAATTCCGCGAGAAGCCCTGCAGCTGGTATACTGTGAAAACGGAGAGCCGATTCAAACGCTTTCAGGACATCCGGATGTGGACGCAATAATATTTACCGGAGGGACACAAACGGCTTTGAAGCTGCTGGAGAAGCGTCCTGATGCAGAACTGTCCGCGGAAACAGGAGGTAAAAACGCAACCATCGTAACTGCCATGGCCGACCGGGATCAGGCAGTCGAACACGTTTTGCATTCCGCATTCAGTCATAGTGGACAAAAATGCTCAGCGACTTCGCTGCTTGTTTTGGAAAAAGAAGTTTATGAAGACGAGACTTTTCGCAAACAATTGCTGGATGCAATTCAAACTTTGAAAGTTGGTTCTGTCTGGAACTTTTCAAATAAAATGGGGCCTCTCATCCGGGAACCGCTCGAAAATTTACGCAGGGGTTTGGAAACTTTGGAGGACGGAGAGAGCTGGGCCTTGCAGCCAAAATGTGATGAAAGGAATCTAAAACTTTGGCATCCTGCAGTAAAATGGGGCGTGAAACGCGGCAGTTTTTCACATCAAACAGAATTTTTCGGACCGTTGCTTTCGGTGATGAAAGCAGAATCTTTGGATGATGCCATTGAAATTGTCAATGACACGAATTACGGTTTGACTTCCGGCCTCGAAAGTTTGGATCCGCGGGAGCAAAAAATCTGGTCGGAAAAAATTAAAGCCGGTAACCTCTACATCAACCGCGTGACGACCGGTGCGATTGTCCTGCGTCAGTCGTTTGGCGGTATGGGACTTTCTGCCATCGGTGCCGGAATCAAAGCCGGAAGCCCGAATTACGCCGTGCAGTTTTGCCGGATTGAGGAAAGCAAGCCTTACGGCGATTCGCCGACTCAAGGCCCGTTGCGTGAAGAATCACCTCTGCTTTATCTTGCTCGAAACTGGCAGACTCAGCTAACGCGAAATGAACATGCTGAAATCTGGAGTGAATTACATAAAACTATTCAGGCGATTTACAGCTGTCTCTTTCAATACGAA